>NZ_MRBY01000050.1 GCF_001904615.1 [Limnothrix rosea] IAM M-220 | reverse complement strand
TAATTTCTATCAAACCCTCTCCTCCTACTTTTTTCCAGTTTTGTCCTGTACTGAGGTTGTAATCGACAAAAACTGTCTGCAATGTCATTGGTGCAATAAAAAAGGCGATCGCCACCATCATGACAGAATCGCCCCCTAAAAACCATCTACTCTAATTGTTCTAAAAATGACTGATTATCCAACAGAGTAAAACATAGTTATGTCAAAATCTGCTTTTTAAAAGTTAAGACGATAGTCCAGCTTTAAAAATAAATTTGGTGACTGTTGTTTTAATAAATATTCCTGACATACCGGCTACCTTTTTTCATGTTTTCCCAATTTGATTAAACTGATCTTGAGACGGCTTCGTTCAATTTGTTTGATATTTTTTAGGATGGAAAAATAAGCAATCTAAGCTTCTTTATTAATAAGACCCCAGAGAAAGATTGCTAACATTGCACCAAGAACTGCCACAAATAAGCCGGGAATACTGAGGGATGCTCCTGCTAGAGAAAACTGTCCGCTCTGTAAAAATGTTACGACTGTGCCCCCAAGGAAAGCACCGATAATACCGAGGAATGTGGTCGCGAAAACACCGCCGCCTTGGTGTCCGGGGTAAATGGCTTTGGCGATCGCCCCGGCTAATAAACCCAAAATAATCCAAGCAATTATATTAATCATATTGTTACCTTTTTACTAATTGTGATGGTTTCCGAGAAGTATCTTTGCTTATTTGAAAAGTTTTCACACATTTGATCTATACTCTGTTTGTATAAATCGGTGATTTATTTTTTGAAGGCCTATACTGTTGAGACAGACTCTCGAAAAAGTCGCTTTTTTCCAATTAACTACCAACAATATTAGTAAATTTAGTCTTTTTATTCTTGGCTCAATCGACACATTTTTGTCTCAGTCACTTGATGCATATTTCTTTTTTCTTACTCTCTCTAAAGGACTGGATTACGGAAGGGAAGAGGCTCTTTCTTTAGTTAGAGATTTTGATTTATATTTCTTTACAAATATCTAAAAGTGATTGGTTTGCAGTGGTTTTCGTGGGATGTCTAGGTAGTAGTCAGTGGTGTGAAGTATGTTTTTTCATGTAATCATCTCGCGCAATCACAACGTCGCGATCGCCGAACTCGGATGGTGCTTTTCGGAGAAGGTTTCAGTATTGGTAACGTCGCGGGAACGGGGGCGATCGCCTTTTAGGATGAAGCCAGAACGATAGCAATCTGTGACGAACCATGTCTGAGTTTAGCCTCTGCCCTAACCCGCAATGTACGAATCCCCAAAATGATTTAACTACGATTGATTGCCAAAATTGCGGCGAAAATCTTCTTTTAGAGGGACGATATCGGCTGATCGAATTATTGGGGCAAGGGGGATTTGGGCGGACGTTTAAGGCGATTGATCAAGAGCATCCCCAGCAAAAATGTTGCGCGATTAAGCAGTTTTTACCGCAGCAGGTGCAGGCTAAGGAGAAAGCCATTGAGCTATTCGAGCAGGAAGCAAAACGACTACAAAGTCTCGGTAATCACAACCAAATTCCAACGCTCTACGGTTATTTTCAGGCTGGCGATCGCCAATATCTAGTCCAAGAATTTATCGATGGTAAAAACCTCGCCCAAGAATTAAAAGAAATGGGCAAATTTACGGCGGCAGATATTACTCATTTATTAAAGGAATTATTGCCCGTATTGCGGATGATCCATCGCCACCAAGTGATCCATCGTGATATTAAACCGGAAAATATTATTCGCCGCACTCCCACCAACGCAGTAGAAAAATCAACGTTAGTTTTAGTAGATTTCGGCGCATCAAAACATGCCACGGAAACGACTTTAGGTAAAACGGGAACGGTTATCGGTTCCGCCGCATTTATCGCGCCAGAACAGGTGCGGGGCAAGGCAACTTTTGCGAGCGATCTCTATAGTCTCGGAGTTACTTGCATCCATCTCCTCACGGCGATCGCCCCCTTTGATTTACTCGACACGGGCGACAACAAATGGGTCTGGCAGGATTTTGTCGATAAGAAATTTGACCCGAAATTAACAGGCATTCTCAACAAGCTTCTCGAACCGGCAACCAACCGTCGTTATCAACGTGCCGATGATGTTTTAGAAGATCTTCATGCCCCCGCTAAACGGAAAAAGTCTCCCGTAAAAAAGGCGATCGCCGCCTCATTATTGCTGGGGTTAAGTGTGGTGGGCTGTAATGCTTTGCTAGAACCGATTCGCCAAAAACTAAATCCGTCCGTCGTTCTTCAAAATCCTAATCAGCCCGATACCCAGCCCGTTTACGGAGGTTTGTACGCCACCATTGACGGCGAGGAGCAAAATTTAACCCTCAAAAATACCGACGTTGATGCGAAAGTATCGGGAAATATTGCCGAGGTAGAAGTCGTCCAAACCTTTGCCAACCCCTACGATAAACCCCTCGAAGCAATCTACAAATTTCCGTTGCCTGATGATGCGGCAGTGGACGATATGGAAATCAAAATTGGCGACGAAACCATTCGTGGTGTGATTAAACGCGCCGAAGAAGCGGAAGCCATTTACGAAGAGGCCAAAGATGATGGCAAAACAGCAGCCCTGCTCGAACAAGAACGGGACAATATTTTCACGCAATCATTGGCAAATATTTTGCCCGGCGAAGAAATTGAAGTGACCATTCGCTACAGCAATAGCCTGAAATTTGAAGGGGAAGATTACGAATTTATTTTCCCGATGGTGGTGGCTCCCCGTTACGGTGATGGCAATATTCAAGCCTCAAGTATTGGCGGTTTAGCTCAACAAAAAAATGTACCCCAAAGCCGTTCAGGTCAGGATATTAATGTCAATCTAGAAATTGATGCAGGCGTTCCGATCCAGAATTTAACGTCGCCCACCCACGAAATAAAAACCCAAGCTCTGAGTGGCAGTACAGCCATTTCTTTGGCAAATAATGATGAAATTCCCAATAAAGATTTAATTGTTCGCTATCAAGTGACAGGCAAAGAAACCCAATCGACAATGCTCGCTCAGGCTGATCAACGGGGCGGACATTTTGCGACCTATTTAATCCCGGCAGTGGAGTACCAAACCGAAGAAGTTGTCCCAAAAGATGTGGTTTTCTTGATGGATACTTCCGGTTCCCAAAGAGGCGCGGCGATCGCCCAATCAAAAGCTTTAATGCAACACTTTATTCAGGGTTTAAATCCGCAAGATACTTTTACGATTATTGATTTTTCTAGTGTGACCAAAAAACTATCTGAGCAACCTTTAGCTAACACGGAGGAGAATCGTAAAAAGGCACTTAATTATGTAAGTGAAATCAATGCTGGTGGTGGTACGGAGTTAATGAATGGCATTAATGAAGTGGTCAATTTTCCAGAGACCGAGGATGGCAGATTACGGACGATTGTGTTGCTCACTGATGGTCTCATTGGCGATGACCGCACCATTGTCGGCATGATCGAAAATCAATTAAAACCCGGCAATCGTATTTTTACGTTTGGGGTTGGTCACTCCACCAATCACTTTTTAATTAATCGTTTAGCGGAAGTGGGTCGGGGCGAATCGGAGATTATTCCGGAGCAGGATGACCCGCAGGAAGTTGTGGCAGAATTTTTTGAAGAAATTGAAAATCCAGTGCTCACAAACGTTGAAGTGAGTTGGGTTGGTGGTGGCGATCGCCCCGAAATTTATCCAGAGCATATGCCCGATCTCTATGACAATCAACCACTAGTGATCCACGGCAGAAAAGGCGATCGCCAAAACGGTCAGCTAAAAATTACAGGCACAATGGCAGGCGGTAAACCCTACGAAAAAGTCTTTGATGTCAACTTCGATCAAGTGCAAGGTAATGGGGCGATCGCCCAGCTATGGGGTCGGGCAAAAATCAAAGAATACATGAACGATATGTATTGGATGGAGACCACCGAAGGCGTAAATACCGTGACCGAAACGGCATTGGATTATCGCCTAGTTTCCGACTACACATCCTTTGTGGCAGTGAGCGATGAAGTGCGAGTCAATCCTGATGCTCAAACCTTTACCGAGGAAGTCCCCCTCGAAACACCGGAAGGCTTGGAATTAGAAACCACAGCATCACCCAATATCGCAGGAGATGTCGCAGCAGAATCAGCAGTGACTCAACCAATCACCTACCAAGCCCCAATACCGACTTCAGCACCTATCGCGAAAAATGTTGCACCGAGTCAATCCAGCCAGAGCAATAGCCAAGATGTGCCAGAGCCGAGCCATATTATTGGTAATCTCATCGTGCTAATTACTCTTGGATTTTTCTTCTGGAAACGCCGTCAAGCGAAAAAACTAGAGCAAACGCAAGAAGCTAAAGGATAGTGAATACAATAAAGAAGCAAGATATTTGTGTTCTAAAAGTCGATGATCGCTGAACCTAAATTCCCACCCCAAAATCTCACTGCCGACGAATATCACGCGTGGGAAGAACAACAGGAGTTTAAGTATGAGTACATTGACGGCGAAATTATTGCGATGACAGGGGGATCTCTGGATCACAATGACATTGCTTTAAATCTCTATCGAATGCTTTATCCTCACTTAAAAAAACGAGGGTGTCGTATTAATGTGGCTGATGCAAAAGTTCAGGGCAAGGCAAATCGACGCTACTTTTACCCAGATCTAGTAATCAGTTGTCATCCAGAAGATAAACGCTCAAAAAAATGGATTCAATATCCCTCAACTATTGTTGAAGTACTTTCACCGAGTACTGCCAACTATGACAAAGGTAGGAAACTAAAACTCTATCGCCAAATTCCCAGCTTAAATGAATATATTTTGCTAGATTCTAGAAGAATTTCCGTAGAACTTTTTCAACGGCAGGAAGGCAAAATATGGGGCTATAGCGATTATGGAAAAGACGAATCTTTGACTATTCCTAGTCTAGAATTCATCTGTGCGGTGAACGATATTTATGAAGACATTATCTTAGAACTAGAAGAACTTGAAACTTAGGCGATCGCCTCTACTTGTTCATATAATATTGCTCTAGAGTTTGTTAAAAACACTAATAATAATGGCTCGTCATTAGTAAATTGCAATGTATTTTGTCAAACAAAAATGAAACGATTGAACTAAAATTCCATGAGCACCGATAATTTTGACGTAAAGTTATTAGAATTCAAGCTTTACCCCACATCATCACAGCAAGAACAACTAGAAAACTGGCTTAGAGCACAGCAGCAAATCTGGAATATTGGTTTATCTTTGCTACTCGAATTTGAGACTTTTGCCGCCTACAACAAAATCGATAAAGGGATTGCCCCCTGTTGTCCTTTACCTTGGGATTACATTTGGCGACCGATCACCTCCAACCAAGATTGGCGATCGCCTCACATCTTAGAATCTCTCCCAAATAAAGACCCACTACGAAAAAAATACATTCCTGTCCCCATCGCCAAAGTTGGGACAAAACGTCGCCCAAACTCATCCTGTCCCCTTCCTCGACAGTACAAAAAACCACAACTCGACCAAGATTCCGAATACTCCTTAGTCAAATGGTGTGGCTATCAAAAATTACCCAAACAAAATCCTCCAAATGGCGCATACATTGATGTAGCACTCATTACCTCTTGTCCCCAAAAACATATGACAGGGACATTGAAAATTTTGGCAACAGCATGGAAAGAATATAAAAAAGGCAAGCGAAAAAGACCTCGTTTTAAAGGCCATCGTAATCCAATGCAATCCACCACAAATTATCAAAGTGGCGACGCAAAACTTGTCGGTGGCGACTATCTAAAGTTACCCAAACTAGGTACAGTCAAAGCCAAAGGATTAGAGCACCGTTGGGCTAAAAGCACTAGCAATGTACGTAACTACATCATTAAAAAAGAACCCTCCGGATGGTACATCTTTCTCTGTGGACGTTTCCCAAAAGAAGCGATCAAAACATCAAACATATCAGCCGGCTTAGATGCAGGCGTAAAACATTTACTCACCGATGATGTCGGCAATCACATCGAAAATCCAGAACCACTCAAGAAAAATCTCATAAAACTTAAACGCTTACAACAAAAAGCTTCTCGTCAATTTCATATGAATAATGGGAAAACCCAAAACTGGGAAAAAACCCAAGCAAAAATCAAAAAACTCCACGAAAAAATTCGTCGCCAGCGCAAAGCATATGCCCACAAAATTTCGACTTTTGCAACTGAAAAATTTGGAGAAATTTATGTAGAAGATCTACAGCATCAAAATATGCGAAAACGCTCAAAGCCAATAGAGCGCAAAGATGGCAAAGGTTATGAACACAATAAACAATCCCAGAAAAAAGGTCTCAACCGAGCTTTATCTGATACTGGCATGGGTCAGCTCATCACCATGATCGAAGAAAAAGCAGCAGCAAAAGGGAGAGTATTTAAGCGGATCGACCCTAAATACACCAGCCAAACTTGCTCACAATGTGGTCATGTCGATGCAAAAAATAGAAAGAGTCAATCGGACTTTACCTGTGTGAAATGTGGTCACAGTGAAAATGCCGATGTCAATGCAGCGAAAAATATCAAACAGAAAGGCAAATTGTAATAAAATATATATTGCGATTAATCGCCTACCTGACTTTGATCGGGAACGTTAAGTCTGTGGAGATAAGATTTTGATCCTGTCTATGAAGCAGAAAGAAAAATTACATTTCATCTGGATAGGATCTATCCACAGTCCCCCTTTTTCGGGATTTTTGCCGAACCCCTAGCGAGACTTTCTAAAACACCTCTACGATCCGCATTCTTACGTTAGCGGAGCACCTAGAAAATTCAATATTCGCTAGGTTTGCCAAAAGTAGTCTACAAAGCCTTACGGTTCCAGTGATTTCAGCGGCGGTCTCTCAAGCATCAAAATCCCTTTCTAGGGACTGAAAGCGGGTTGAACCCCCCATATCATTGAGAGCGTCTTCCCTCTCAAGCATCAAAATCCCTTTCTAGGGACTGAAAGTTAAGAATGACTGACATGATTTGGGTGCAAGTTGCTCTCAAGCATCAAAATCCCTTTCTAGGGACTGAAAGTTTGATTCGACCGAGGGGAATAAAACTGCATCCCCTCTCAAGCATCAAAATCCCTTTCTAGGGACTGAAAGTGCAGCATTTCCTGATTAAGTTTGTGGTTTAGCTGCCTCTCAAGCATCAAAATCCCTTTCTAGGGACTGAAAGAACTGTGACCTGCACTTTTGTGCCCGTGAGATACAGGGGCTCTCAAGCATCAAAATCCCTTTCTAGGGACTGAAAGGCCAGCTCGGCATCGGTGGGGGTAGAACCCGCCAACTCTCAAGCATCAAAATCCCTTTCTAGGGACTGAAAGGGGGACTAACGCCGCACCAATTGCGCCGATCACACTCTCAAGCATCAAAATCCCTTTCTAGGGACTGAAAGATTTGCCGTGTCCCCATCAATGTGGTGGACATGACTCTCAAGCATCAAAATCCCTTTCTAGGGACTGAAAGTGTACCTCCCTAGCCGTCGCACAGATATTGGCAATCTCTCAAGCATCAAAATCCCTTTCTAGGGACTGAAAGGAAATTTATCGAGGGGGCGGCAACATTGACCTTGTGGCGACTCTCAAGCATCAAAATCCCTTTCTAGGGACTGAAAGAATTCACCCTAGCCGATGCAAAAAAAGCAGGAACTCACTCTCAAGCATCAAAATCCCTTTCTAGGGACTGAAAGGCCTCAGCCTCAACATACTCGCCGTCTTCGTTTACCTCTCTCAAGCATCAAAATCCCTTTCTAGGGACTGAAAGAATGCCACCGCTAGCCACGTGCCATAGATTGCCATCTCTCAAGCATCAAAATCCCTTTCTAGGGACTGAAAGCTCAAACTGCGCATTGTTGATGCGCCATTGACTACTCTCAAGCATCAAAATCCCTTTCTAGGGACTGAAAGGCTGACAAGAAGATGTACTTGTGAAAAATCCCGCAGCTCTCAAGCATCAAAATCCCTTTCTAGGGACTGAAAGTTCGCCTTGTTGATATTGAAGAATTTTTAGTAGGACTCTCAAGCATCAAAATCCCTTTCTAGGGACTGAAAGCTGATTTAAGACGAAATACTGAAGAGCACGAAATCTCTCAAGCATCAAAATCCCTTTCTAGGGACTGAAAGTATCAGAAAACGACTAAGGGCATGAAAGAAGAGGACTCTCAAGCATCAAAATCCCTTTCTAGGGACTGAAAGCGTTGGCATACTTGCCCAAACAGCATCAATTCTTCGCTCTCAAGCATCAAAATCCCTTTCTAGGGACTGAAAGAGTCGATCATCTACTGTGGCGATCGCCGAACTATTCTCTCAAGCATCAAAATCCCTTTCTAGGGACTGAAAGCAGCATACTAATTTAGTGCCAATCTCTTCAAACCTATTGTCTCTCAAGCATCAAAATCCCTTTCTAGGGACTGAAAGTCAGCTACAACAGGCGATCGCCCCTTCTCCAGCAGCTCTCAAGCATCAAAATCCCTTTCTAGGGACTGAAAGATAGGAACCCTTGAACACCTGCATAACTAAACCAGCTCTCAAGCATCAAAATCCCTTTCTAGGGACTGAAAGTTGCCATTGATTCGGCAATACTGCTGGGGTCACCGCTCTCAAGCATCAAAATCCCTTTCTAGGGACTGAAAGGTTTTGTCTTTGTTGCTGTAGTAATAAGCTTCTATCTCTCAAGCATCAAAATCCCTTTCTAGGGACTGAAAGTGTTTTTTGCGCGCTAATAATGCCCGTCGCCTCATAAATCTCTCAAGCATCAAAATCCCTTTCTAGGGACTGAAAGTGGAAAGCTCGACCACCCTGTACACCAAACAGAGATTCTCTCAAGCATCAAAATCCCTTTCTAGGGACTGAAAGCTAGTATCATCGTTGCCACCACTAGAACGACGGGATTCTCTCAAGCATCAAAATCCCTTTCTAGGGACTGAAAGAATGGCACGGGTGAAACAGTGACGATCGCCGTCAGCCTCTCAAGCATCAAAATCCCTTTCTAGGGACTGAAAGACTACTAAACTTTAGCAAAGGTCACAGCTACAACCTCTCAAGCATCAAAATCCCTTTCTAGGGACTGAAAGCAGTACTAATCTACTCTACACCTATCTAGTGCGTCAAGACTCTCAAGCATCAAAATCCCTTTCTAGGGACTGAAAGCAAAAATTTAGTACAAGTTCGATACCACCATTTAACACTCTCAAGCATCAAAATCCCTTTCTAGGGACTGAAAGTGGGGATTCTGAGCACCTTTAAGCGTGATGTGAAACTCTCAAGCATCAAAATCCCTTTCTAGGGACTGAAAGAAGAAAGCATAGGCTTCCGTTGCTTCGAGGACGACTCTCAAGCATCAAAATCCCTTTCTAGGGACTGAAAGGGCAATAAAAAAGCAGCCCGAAAGCTGCTAGAGGACTCTCAAGCATCAAAATCCCTTTCTAGGGACTGAAAGGTTGACTGGACAATTCAGGGCTTTCAGGATTACGACCTCTCAAGCATCAAAATCCCTTTCTAGGGACTGAAAGAGTGCAGCGCTATGGCTTCGCGGTGCGTGGCTCTCTCTCAAGCATCAAAATCCCTTTCTAGGGACTGAAAGGAAGAAAAAGAAGCGATTTTATGGGCACTATCTGACTCTCAAGCATCAAAATCCCTTTCTAGGGACTGAAAGTTTGCGTTGTAGTTGGCGGTGACGGCGCGGCTATAGCTCTCAAGCATCAAAATCCCTTTCTAGGGACTGAAAGCATTAAGTAGAGTGACTAAAACAGCTTCATCGTTGCTGCTCTCAAGCATCAAAATCCCTTTCTAGGGACTGAAAGCAGTGCGTTCCTTTGCTGCGGCGTTGACATCATCCCAACTCTCAAGCATCAAAATCCCTTTCTAGGGACTGAAAGTGGGCAACGGGTTCTACGTAAAAGAGGGGCGTAGCTCTCAAGCATCAAAATCCCTTTCTAGGGACTGAAAGCAAGAATCAATTCCTTATTACGATACAGGCGCACCTCTCAAGCATCAAAATCCCTTTCTAGGGACTGAAAGTTCAATCTTCGGACTTGCTAAGGGAGGTGCAGTTGACTCTCAAGCATCAAAATCCCTTTCTAGGGACTGAAAGGGGGGTTGATATCCCCAGCAAGATTCGTGACCTAACTCTCAAGCATCAAAATCCCTTTCTAGGGACTGAAAGGGAGGTTCCCATGATTCACAACCCCCATCCTCCCATCTCTCAAGCATCAAAATCCCTTTCTAGGGACTGAAAGGGGGGAGAATGGCGGCGATTCCGGATATTTTCATGCTCTCAAGCATCAAAATCCCTTTCTAGGGACTGAAAGTAGTTTTTGGTAGTTGTTCCCGCCGATGTAAGTGATACTCTCAAGCATCAAAATCCCTTTCTAGGGACTGAAAGTGGATTTCGTAACCCATTTGTCACGGCGATCGCACCTCTCAAGCATCAAAATCCCTTTCTAGGGACTGAAAGTTGTTTGAGTTTTATGTCTGCATTAATTTCCGTAATCTCTCAAGCATCAAAATCCCTTTCTAGGGACTGAAAGACTTTCGGTGCCCTGATTCAAGAAAGTAAAAATGTCTCTCAAGCATCAAAATCCCTTTCTAGGGACTGAAAGTTTTTCAAGATACGTTTATCGTCGCATATTATTTTCTCTCAAGCATCAAAATCCCTTTCTAGGGACTGAAAGTGGCTTGATAGCTTTAGATGCTGTGGCGATCGCCTGCTGTCTCTCAAGCATCAAAATCCCTTTCTAGGGACTGAAAGAGCAATTCATTGCGCAGCTCGTTGTAAACATTTGCTCTCAAGCATCAAAATCCCTTTCTAGGGACTGAAAGGCCTCAGTATTGGCATGGGGACGCACATCGCTAGCGCGCTCTCAAGCATCAAAATCCCTTTCTAGGGACTGAAAGTTTTTTTGGCTAGCAAGTTGGAGCAAAAGGCAAACTCTCAAGCATCAAAATCCCTTTCTAGGGACTGAAAGGCGACGACATCTAGCGGAATTCCGATCCCATCCAACTCTCAAGCATCAAAATCCCTTTCTAGGGACTGAAAGTCCCAAGTGGACGCAACTCTGCCAAATGTTCACGTCTCTCAAGCATCAAAATCCCTTTCTAGGGACTGAAAGCGCTACTTGAACTTCCCTGATTGACGATCCAACCAGCTCTCAAGCATCAAAATCCCTTTCTAGGGACTGAAAGTTGAAAATGATCAAGATTTTAAAGGACTACAGCAAGCTCTCAAGCATCAAAATCCCTTTCTAGGGACTGAAAGCAATCATAGCCAAGGATTTACCGGTTCCGAACTCCTCTCAAGCATCAAAATCCCTTTCTAGGGACTGAAAGCTAGATTCGCGGTTGAAGTTGGCGATCGCCGCCTCTCAAGCATCAAAATCCCTTTCTAGGGACTGAAAGTCTCACCATAATCAAAAATTGTGCCATCAAAATAATTCTCTCAAGCATCAAAATCCCTTTCTAGGGACTGAAAGGATGAACCAGTAGCATAACTCAAAACAATAAGCAAAACTCTCAAGCATCAAAATCCCTTTCTAGGGACTGAAAGGGGAAAGACTCACCCGATATCGATGAGCTGCAACTCTCAAGCATCAAAATCCCTTTCTAGGGACTGAAAGATAACTACCCTCGCAAAGGATTTTAAAGTGAAAGACTCTCAAGCATCAAAATCCCTTTCTAGGGACTGAAAGTTGAGATATTGCTCTTTTTTGAGAGGCAAATTCCACTCTCAAGCATCAAAATCCCTTTCTAGGGACTGAAAGCAAAATGATAGGAATCTCCGGCACAAGAAAACTAACTCTCAAGCATCAAAATCCCTTTCTAGGGACTGAAAGTCAAGCTGTGTTCGATGTTTACGGTTTTGGCACATCTCTCAAGCATCAAAATCCCTTTCTAGGGACTGAAAGGAAGGTTCTGCTCTATGCCGTTCGTATTTGTTCCTCTCTCAAGCATCAAAATCCCTTTCTAGGGACTGAAAGTGGCAGGTTGTCTGAGTCTCTTTTCGAGTTGAAAACTCTCAAGCATCAAAATCCCTTTCTAGGGACTGAAAGGCAGTACGACGATCAGAGCAAAATCGTGGTGGTGCAGCTCTCAAGCATCAAAATCCCTTTCTAGGGACTGAAAGAATTTTTCGAGTTTTACCAGAGTTCAGAGATTAGCTCTCAAGCATCAAAATCCCTTTCTAGGGACTGAAAGTTTAGAGAGATATTGCACCTCTCTGGTCTTACCGACTCTCAAGCATCAAAATCCCTTTCTAGGGACTGAAAGTAGACCTGAATTTAAGCACTATAAGGGCTTAAATAACTCTCAAGCATCAAAATCCCTTTCTAGGGACTGAAAGCAATCGCTACGCCATCCCCCAAGTCGGCTACAGCATCTCTCAAGCATCAAAATCCCTTTCTAGGGACTGAAAGCTATCTCGGCGTGTCGTTTGGTCAACAACAATATACTCTCAAGCATCAAAATCCCTTTCTAGGGACTGAAAGGCCAATCTGTAAAGGATTCTCTGCTCAAATATACACTCTCAAGCATCAAAATCCCTTTCTAGGGACTGAAAGAATGCATTGTTTTTCGTTGGCATCATCAACGCTAACTCTCAAGCATCAAAATCCCTTTCTAGGGACTGAAAGTCGTTGTAATTGCGACGAATTACATTCTTATGAAATTCTACAGCTCTCAAGCATCAAAATCCCTTTCTAGGGACTGGAAAGAGTATCGTTAAGAGGGTTGGCGATCGCCTCTGATAGATTGGAGCGGTCAATTAAATTATGAAAAAGTATTTACAAGCAAGCGACATTATCGATTGGCAGCATCCAGATATTCTTGCTCAAGCCAATAAATTAGCTGCTGGATTGGAGGATAAAACGGCGATCGCCAAAATCTGCTTCGAGTGGGTGCGGGACGAAATCCACCATAGTTTTGATTACCAAATGAATCCCATTACCTGCACAGCCTCAGACGTTCTCCACCACAAAACCGGATATTGTTTTGCCAAAAGCCATTTACTCGCAGCCCTACTCCGAGCAAATCAAATTCCGGCGGGGTTATGTTACCAGAGATTAAGCATCGATGACAAAGGCGCACCCTATAGCTTGCACGGCTTTAACGCCATCTTTTTAGCAGACTGCGGCTGGTATCGCGTAGATGCTAGGGGCAACAAAGCGAATATCGATGCTCAATTCACCCCACCCCATGAGCAGCTCGCTTTTCAGATCAATTTTCCTGAAGAATTTGATTTTCCTGATATTTTACCTGAGCCGCTCCCACTGATTATCAAAGCATTGAAAACACATCAAACATGGCATGAAGTGCTAGAAAATCTACCGGATATTGAGCTAGGAGATTTCAAAAATCTTACCCTGCACTAAAATAAATTTCTTACCTTACAAAATCTATTTAAAAATTTAAGAATAAAGCCTATAAATAGTAATTAATTACCGAACTAATGTAGCGATTATAATTCAGACAAAAAATCTTTCTATTCTTAATATCAAATAAAATGGCTATACATAACAATACCACCCAGCACTCTTTTCCCAGTGGACTTCCATTAATAGAGCTATATCGTTTAGAGGCGGCAACTGCATCACTCGAAATGCCAGACAAGACTTGAGTTCTTCAGTTGGGTTGCTCCCTGTTTTTTCCAGCTATTGGAAGTATAGATTTTGAGTTTGGGTGGTATCGTTTTGAAACGAGACAGATATGTAAAGAAACAGCGTTTTTACTCTCCTTAAACTAACTTGGACAATGGCTGTTTTATCTGCCGGGGAAGAAGAGCTATGTCTTTCTTCAATTACTAATTTAACAGCTTCTGTCGGGGATCAATGGCTTCTCAATTAAACTTCGATTTAACTGAGCATTAACTACTTCTAATATTAAGAAGATTTGCAGACCTGTCGGTGTTATCAACTGACCTCGGTGGCGATCGCCGCATTTATGGGGGCAGCTCTCCTAAACCCCTGTGTTACCGTAAACAAGGTTTCATCAGAACAGTGATGCTTTATCTCAAGGATCTGTACTATCATCCGGCCGCCACATCGGAGCCCATTCTTAAGGGAGTCAACCTTTCCCTTGCACCGCAGGAGCTGGGAATGATCGTGGGGCCTAGCGGCTCTGGCAAAACAACACTATTAGAAATTTTGGCGGGTTTAGCAGAACAGACTCGGGGCGATATTCGCTGGCAAAAACAGGCACTAACAAGCATTCATCTCCAGCAGCTGGCCGGGCTGGTCTTTCAGTTTCCTGAACGACATTTTTGTGGGTCAACTATTTTAGAAGAGTTACGCTTCGGACATCCAGAGTTGCGATTAGAGCAAGTGCAAGAAGCATTGGCAGAAGTAGACCTAGCACACCTCGATCTGAAAAGTTCACCCCATGCCCTCAGCGGTGGTCAACAGCGACGACTGGCCCTAGCTGTACAGCTCATTCGACAGCCAAATCTGCTGATGCTTGATGAGCCAACGGCAGGCTTAGATTGGTCAATGCGATCGCAGCTGGCGAAACTTCTGCACAAGCTCAAGGAACATTGGACATTGCTAATTGTCACCCATGACCCCGATGAATTGGAAGGTATTGCCGACCGCTGCTGGCGGATTGACCACGGAAAAATCACCGTGACTAAAGAGCCCTAAGCTTTTTGCGTTCGCTCAAAGACTTTAGTCGGCAGTAATTTTTCTAAATCCCATGTCGCCACCGTCTCAGCAAGGAAACGGCGATCGCCCCAATCCTTGACATAGGGTAATGTGCCGATTACCGGAATATCCGTAAACTTTTCAAGGGTGGCTGGGGGAGACAATTTTTCAATCTCTCCTACTGCAGCCGGTGTACCACAGCTCAAAATCATGCCCCGGAGCTGGATATTGTGTTCCCGCGCCAAGCTCACCTGACCAATGGTTTGGCCAATCGACCCCAGCTTTACCGGAACAACCAGCACCGCCGGCATCTGCCACTGCCCCGCCAAATCTGCCACTAAAAGATCATCAGTGACAGGCGACCCTAAACTGCCCAGAGATTCGGCAATCACAAACTCTGTTTCTGCCGCCAATTCATCTAGCGATCGCCGCACCAGCTCCAGGTCAATATCTCTACCTTCAAGCGTAGCCGCCACCGGAGGCGCGACCGGAGTTTCATACTCCAGAGGTACGACTAAACGCGTATGGTCATCACAAAACTCTTCATACCATTGGCGATCGCCGATCCCCGTTTGCATGAGCTTGATCACGCCTAACGGAGAATGAGCAAGAAAATACCGCCAATACGCAATCAAAGCCGAGCTAACCGCTGTTTTTCCGACCTCAGTATCAGTTCCCGCAACAAACAAACAATTTCCTAACATAAGTAAATTTCAAATTGCATTCCAGAAGTTATTGAGTACAATAGACCCTGAAGAATAGACTCTTCTTTAATATTTTTTTATAGTTCGTTGACCATTTTTTGTTGCATCTACTTCGATGACTCCCCACCGATTTAACCCAAGAACTTGCCGAGCTGAATGATGGGGATCACCACTCAATTGCTCTCAATAATTAGAGAATCTAGCAAAGCAAGTCGCGTCACAAATCGCGGGAATAATGAATATGGTACTCTCCCCCCTTGGATGTCCTTTACCAACCCAAAAGAGAGGTTTCTTCCGCTGTGAGCCACTCCGCCACCGTTGCCCTACAACAATCCATCCTCCAAACCACATCTTCGAGTAATCGTTTACGCCTATTTTCAGGCTCAGCGAACCCCATTGTCGCCAACGAAGTTGCCCGCTATCTCGGCATTGACTTAGGCCCCATGATCCGCAAACAATTTGCCGACGGCGAAATGTATGTGCAAATCCAAGAATCCATTCGCGGTTGTGATGTGTACCTCATCCAGCCATCCTGTCGGCCAGTGAATGATCACTTGATGGAGCTGTTAATCATGATCGATGCCTGCCGTCGTGCCTCTGCCCGACAAATCACCGCAGTCATTCCCTACTATGGCTATGCCCGTGCGGATCGAAAAACAGCAGGTCGCGAATCCATTACCGCAAAGCTAGCCGCAAACCTCATTACCCAAGCCGGAGCTGGTCGCGTCTTAGCCATGGATCTCCACTCTGCCCAGATCCAAGGTTACTTTGATATTCCCTGTGACCATGTGTACGGCTCCCCCGTTATCTTGGATTATCTCAACAGCAAAAATCTAGATGATATTGTTGTTGTTTCCCCTGATGTTGGTGGTGTTGCCCGTGCCCGTGCCTTTGCCAAAAAATTACACGGTGCTCCCCTCGCCATTATCGATAAACGTCGTCAGGCCCATAATGTTGCGGAAGTGATGAATGTGGTGGGCGATGTCCAAGGTAAAACTGCCATCCTAGTCGATGACATGATAGACACTGCGGGAACATTGCAAGAGGGCGCTCGTTTACTCCGAAAGGAAGGGGCGAAGCAGGTTTATGCCTGTGCCACTCACCCGGTATTTTCGGGTCCTGCGGTCGACCGTCTGTCTGGTGGTCTATTTGAAGAGGTGATCGTAACTAATACGATTCCTGTTCCCCCCGAAAAGCAGTTTGAGCAGCTAACTGTATTGACCGTTGCGAATCTTCTCGGTGAAACGATTTGGCGTATCCACGAGGAGAGTTCTGTTAGCAGTATGTTTCGTTAAGGAAAATCTAGGTCATTAGAGTGTGTTATTCAATTAAGTTGATAACATTCTCTAACCTAAAGTATTCAAAATCAGTTTAACGATAATGGCGATCGCCGCCGCTACGATACTGCCAATTAAGGTAATACGCACAATTTCTGTTTGTTTTTTGATTTCGATCGCCGCTTTTTGTTCGGCTTGGCGGGTCATATATTTTTCTAGTTCGACAGCTAAGGTCGAAACTACGGCTGCAATCACGGCGACATCATCGGCTAAGCCTGCGAAGGGAATGACATCGGGGACGGCATCGAAGGGTGAAACGAGATAGACGAGGGCGGCGATCGCCACAGCTTTTGATTTCCAAGCCACATGGGGATCTTTGATCATTTTTGCGAGGGACTGCACTTTCCCCCAAACCTCTTTAACTGGCCCCCGCCGCATTTGATCAAGGCCTGCTTTAACCCGTTCAATATCTTCCGGTTTTACCCGTCGGACAACCTTCTGAAAAACTTGGGCAATGCGTGTTTTATCCTGTTCTTCTAAGGTCTCTTCCACTTGGTCTTCTAGGTCATTGGCATTACCACTAGTCATGGCTGATGTTTGTGATCTTTGAAAACGAGCTGTAAATTTTTGCCAGCGCGATAACTCTGGTTGCTCTTCCACTGGCTCAGCTGTGACTTCGATGATCTCTGGAATCGCTGGATCAGGCGATCGCCGCAACCTTTGCCAGTAAGTCTGTAGCCTATCTTGAAGTTTTACCACCATCTGCCATAGCGAGAGAGAAGATATTGCTACTCTAGCGAAATTTCCAAAAAAATCATCTAATCTTCCCTATAAGCAGCCCCAAGATAAAGCTCACCCACCTTAGGATTATTTAATAAATCAGCACCTGTGCCCTCAAAGCGATCGCGCCCATTTTCTAGAACATAGCCACGGTCAGCCAACTCCAAAGCCCGCTTCGCATTTTGCTCCACTAAAATAATCGCCTTACCCAAACTATTTACCGCCTTAATCTGCTCAAAAACATTAGTCACCAAAATCGGCGAGAGCGCCGCAGAAGGCTCATCCAGAACCAATAAATCGGGATCAAGCATCAATGCCCGTCCCATCGCCAACATTTGACGTTCACCACCAGATAAAGTCCCCGCCTGCTGCTTACGCCGTTGCTTGAGGACAGGAAACATCGTGTAGATCTGCCCCTTAAGGCCCGCTAAAGAACCCGACCGAACAAAGGCTCCCATCTCCAAATTTTCTTCAACACTGAGGCTGGCAAAAACATTTCTAATTTGTGGGACATAGCACATGCCCTGCTGCACAATTTGGTTGGAGCGGAGACCGACAATATTTTTTCCCTTAAACGTAATGCTGCCTTGATTCGGCGTTAGTAATCCAAAAATTGTTTTGGCAAGGGTTGATTTTCCCGCACCATTGGGGCCAATAACAACGACGAGTTCACCGGGGGCAATGCGAAAATTAATGCCTTGCAGAATATTGAGATCCTTTATATATCCTGCATGTACATTGTCTACGACCAGTAAGTTTGTCGTGCTTGTCATTGTTTCGGAAAAGGTTGTTTACTTGTAAATTGCTTTCCCTAAGAATAAAAGCAAATGGTTTGGTCACATCACAAAAATCGAAAAATCCTCAGAAACTCTTTAAGAAGGCTCATACTTTCGAGCAAATCGCTGGGCTACTATGGAGACTCTTATGGTTCAGCACTCAGTTTTGGCACACTAATTTGTAGGTAGGGGATCTCATCAATCTTTGTATTTGCACTGGTAACCCAATTGAAAGCTGGAACAATTTAAGTAAATTTTGATCTTTCAAGATGTATCGGTTCTAGATTGTCGTCTGTATTGTGTTCATGCCGCGTTTGTTATGAAATTAGGTTCGTTATTTTTTCTTTCTCGTCGGGTAATCTTTGGGGCGATCGCCGCTACTACTGTTACCCCATTCACTGCTGCTGTAGCCATACAGGCGGAAGACCTTACCACCCCTCAGTTGGTGGCACAAAGTATCGCCCCAGACAACCTTGAACCAGATTTAAGAGTATTACCGACCATCCCCCGGTCTGATGTCACGCCGCCGCCCTTCCTTGAGCGTGATCCATTACCCGATAGCTATTGGGAAGAAGTCAATCCGTTTCAAGGCGTTTTCCCCCAGCCCCAACAAACCGAGCCTCGTTCTTTACCAGTATTTTCGCCGTCTGGTGCACCGGCAGCTGTGGCTGTCCCCCAGTTTCCTAATCGCGACATCCCCTCCATAGATGAGCTAGAGGCCGATTACCGCCTTGATGCTGGCGATACGATTCAACTAGAGTTTTTTAATACACCAGAATATAACGGCCAATATGCACTGGAGCCCTTTGGCACCATAACTTTGCCCTTAGTTGGGCGGGTTGATCTACGGGGGTTAACCATCGCAGAGGCCGGCGATCGCCTTGCCGTTGCCTACGCCCCAGAACTACGCTTTCCAGAAGTAGATGTCACCCTAATAAACCGCCGTCCCCTACAGATCGTCATGGGTGGAGAAATCGTTCAGCCCGGTCTCTATACCTTCCCCTCAAATACAGGCGGCCAAGCACCAAGACTCTTCCAAGCACTACAAAACGCTGGCGGCATTACCCCTGCCGGCGATATCGCCCGAGTCCAAATCACGAGAGATTCAGAAAATCCGACTTTATCCCACACCATTTCCGTTAACCTACTTGCCCTACTCAACCAAGGAGACCTGAGCCAAAACATTGACCTACGCGATGGCGATGTCATTACAGTTCCTGCCGCAGCCATTCTCGATGTAGACACTGTCGAGCAACTGGCCTTATCTAACGTACGATCCCAATCAACTCTACCTGTCGACGTTGCCGTACTGGGCGAAGTCGGATTGCCAGGCCCCTACCGTTTTGGTGCAGGAGATCAAACAACCATTGTACGGGCAATTCAACAAGCAGGTGGCCTATCGCCCTTTGCCGATGTGCGCAATGTCACCCTAGAGCGCAAGACCCGTAGCGGCTCCCTCCAAAAAATCACAATTGATCTGTTTGCCATCCTTGAATCAGGACGCATAGACCAAGATGTGACACTACAGGCCGGCGATGTGATTCAAATTCCCCAAGCTGAGCTGAACAACGAGCAAATTACAGCACTGACAAGTTCGACTTTATCAAGGGGACCCATTGAAGTCGCCATTTTAGGAGAAGTGAATAGACCCGGAGGTTTGCAAGTTAAAGCAAATACATCATTAAGCCAAGCAATAATCGCTGCTGGTGGCTTTAACAACCTTGCCCGAAAAAAAGTAAAGCTGCTGCGCTTTAACCCTGATGGTACGGTTAGTGAGAAAAAAATCGAGGTCGATCTAGACCGTACCATTAACCCAGAAGACAACCCGATTCTTCAGCCTAACGATATCATCATGGTCGGGAAATCCACCTGGGGCACCATCAGAGAAACCCTCACCAGTGTGAGTCGAAATGTAAACTTCCTCCTACCCTATCTCTTTTTCCTCAATGATCAATAGATTTGACTACAGCTATGATGGGAAAGAGCAGTTACGGTTGGGATAATCACAATACATGAGCTGGAGATGATTAAACAAATTCCCATTCATCTGTCTTCCACTGTCTTCCACACTTAGCGATCGCCATCTACTAACGAACCACCATTTACGCGACCCTTACTTCCTTTAGAGTTCATGCGGCATCCTTCTTTTTCATCCAAAGATTCTCGGGCTACAACAGAATCCCAGACTGCTGACCATTATTCTGTGGGAAATTCACCACAGGTTGTTAGCCCGTTGCCAGCCCAAGAAGAGGAAGAGTCCGGCGGTAATCAAGTCGGTGAAATCATTGAAATGGTAAAGCGGCGCTCCCTCGTCATTGTGGGTGTCGCAATAGTGCTGATCGGCAACTCCGCCATGAAGCTCAGCAAAGTGCCGACCACCTACACAGGTAATTTTCAACTTTTAGTTGAGCCCGTGAATGCAGACCTTGCCAATTTAAGTAACGCTGGCACAGGGAGCAGTCTTGACTACGAGACTCAATTAGCCATTCTCAAAAGTCCTGCCTTATTATTACCCGTCATTGAAGACTTAAAACCTTCATACCCTAGTTTGGGTTTTGGTACTTTATTAGGCGGATTAAATATCCAACAGCTTGGTAGCACTAAAATCATTGAGGTTTCTTTTGCGAGCAATAATCAAGCGATGACCCGCGCTGTACTTGATTATCTTGCCGAGAGCTACCTCGAATACAGTGAAGAAACACGTCAAACATTTCTGCAACAGGGTCTGCGTTTCGTTGATGAACAAAGACGCTTTACCCAAGAAAAAGTCGATGAATTGCAGGCTCAATTGCAAGAATTTCGCCAGAGAAACGGTTTTGCCCGTCCAGAAGATCGTTCCAATCAGCTGACAGAGCAATTGGGACAGCTAGAAACAGAAAAATTAACGATTGAGCAAGAATTAGCCAGTCTTGAGGCGAGTTTGCGTAATATGCAAACAGAAGAAGGTATTCAAGCTCTATTGATCGAAGATGAAGGATATCAGGAAATTTTAGGGCAGATACGGGCGATTGATACAGAGCTTAGTCTTGAACGGTCACGGTTTCAAGAAGGCAATGCCGTTATTCAAGCCCTCAAGCAACGACGGGAAAATTTACTGCCTTTGTTACAACAGCGGATCAATGAAACAGTCGAAGCACGTATGGCGGCAGGGTCTGTGCAAGCACGAGTTTACAACACGCGCTTACAAAATATTGATCAGGCGAAGGCGCGCATCAGCCAAGAAATTCAAGATTTATCTGCTTTAATTCGTGAATATAACAATATTGAGAGACAGCTAAGTATTGCTGTACAAAGTTTGACAGATTTTTTACAAAGTCGCCAAGCTCTCCAAATTGAAGCGGCCCAAAGTGAGATTCCCTGGGAATTGGTGAGGGAACCTTCTGCCTTTGGCACACCTAATGATTTCATGAAAGCTCTACGGACTGAAATCATCAAGGGCATCATCGCGGGTCTGGCTGTTGCTTTTATCTTGGATAAGATTGGTGGCAGTGTTCACACTCTCAGTGCACTCCAGAAAAAAATCAAGCTCCCCATTTTGGGTGTGTTGCCCTTTAATCAGCAGGTTTTTCTTGCTCAAGAGAGTAGCGGCAAAAGAAAAAAGCGCAAGCGCAAAATACTCAATCGCATCAAGCAGCGGATTATCCGGCTATCTCAACGGTTGTCTAGTGGTGCTAGTAAAATGGCGATCGCCCTCTTTGAAGAATATGATGGCACTGTCGAATTTTTCGAGTCATTAAGGGTTCTCTAAACTAACCTAGCGCAGGTGATGGAAGAACGAAATTACAAAACATTTGTTGTTAGTTCCGCTTCCGTCGGCGATGGCAAAACCACGGTTGCCATAAACTGGGCAGATACTGCTGCGGTGATGGGTCAGAAAGTCCTATTGATTGATGCAAATTTTCGCAAGCCTGAAATTCACGAATTTTTAAATCTGCATAATCAATCTGGTTTTGTTGATTTACTAAAAGATCCAACTCAAGAAGTTGCGCCTTATGTTCAGAGAGTTTTTGAGAATCGAGAGCTCTTTGTTTTGCCTCCCGGAAAGTCAGAGGATGATATTGCGAGGTTGCTAAATAGCGATCGCCTCGGCTCTGTTATGGCGCATCTAGAACAGGAATTTGATCTCATTATCCTTGATATTCCGAGCATGTTGGGACTCGCCGATGCAACCTTATTCAGTCGTAATACGGATGCACTGATCCTCGTGGCCAGCCTCCACAAAACCAAACTCGGTATTTTAGAAGAAGCTGTTGATGAGCTTGAAAAGAAACAAATTCCAGTATTGGGGTTAGTGGTCAATCGGCAAAAGGGTGCTGTTCCTGTGCTACGGGCAACCATCGGCCAGTCTAGTACAATGAACTATTTCCCGGAAGTGGATGATGCTGCCCCTGAAAATCGATCTCTCATCACAGCGGATGTTGAAGTGCGCAAAGAGCATTTTACCGAACAACAGCATCACTCATCCAATGGTGATGGCAACGGACAATTAGCGGGTTCGTCATCGGAAGAAGAAAAGGAAGAAAGTGTTATTTAATTCATCAAAGGGTCATCTGGCTTTACTAAATCTTTGATTTGTCTTTTTTTGACGGCGATCGCCGGATTACCTTGGTAAATCATCATCGGCTCAAGGGATTTTAACGCCACTCCCCCTAAAGCCAAAATCGCCCCCCGACCAATCGTAACGCCCGGCGCAACCCAAGAACCAGCAGCCAACCAACTATCTGCTTCAATGGCGATCGCCTCGGTTCTGAGGGAAAATTCAGGCACTGTCCAGTCATGATTGCCCGTACAAAGATAGACACCCTGTGAAATACAAACATGATCACCAATGGTTATGGGCGCAAGATTATCAAGCCAAGCATCCTCACCGATCCACACATGATCTCCCACAGTTAAACGCCAGGGAAATTTAACCCGAACACCGGGTTTAATACGCACCCCTTGACCCACAGTCGCACCAAAAAGCCTCAAGACCCCAACCTTTAGCCCAGAAAAAGGAATTAAATAACTCCTCACTAATACCGCACCAAAAAAATACCAAAGCAATCTTTTAAGAAGCGAAGCCCCCGGAGAATAGGAACCAACAGTATATAAATCTAATCTCATCATTGCTCTAGGCTAGCTTGAAGCATCAAAGCTATACACAAAATTTCTCAAATTCTAAGATTCCCCCATCGTACATTGTTCATTCATCCGACAAAACCGACAAGTTTGCTCTTGATGAATCAGTAAACCCGACTTAACCTAATGATCAGCCTTAGTATCTAGAGGAATTGCCCCCTGAGGAGGCGGAGCATTTTCATCCAGCCAAAACACTTTATTGTCCTGATAATAGTAATAGCCTTTTTTCCCCACCCTATTGCGCATATCCTCATCCCGCTTCTGCTGTTCATGTAGCAAAAATGAACCTAGAGCAGCAGAGTCTTGTGGCCACGAGCCAAAAGGAGATTCTAAAACAAGAATCGAGGAATCTTGAGTCAACAGATCCGCCACACACACAGATTGAAAATCTGATTGCTTCAGAGGATTGCACAATGAAAAGTCTGTGTTGAAGATGTTTGTCGACGGAAAATCTGTTTTTTGAGAAGGATCAGCTAGAATGATCAGGGGAGCAGAAAACCAAATATTCGCGCCTGTTGAGTTATCAGCCAATTCCTCTGTAAAAGTCAAAAAAGATTTGTCTAACTCAAATTCTCTAATTGTTGCTTGGCTTTGGGCTCTACTACCAAACATATTTTGTAAAATTAGCGTTGGAGATAAGGTTTGGCTGGGAAAGATGTAAAACAGGGCTGCCAATACTGCTACAGCACCAATACCAGCTATGCTCTTTCTAGTTTTGAGGAGTCTCATGCAAACGAATAATAGCTCAACTGATATCGATGAATTGAATCATAAAAAATTCAAGCCGTTTGATCTGGATAACTCAAAAGTGTTGCCTTAATTTTCGGTATTTACGCAAAAATTCAAGCAAATTGTTTTTTAAATTACAAAGGTACTTAAGGGAATGTTAGCAAATTTTCTGCGAAATGATACTCGTAACGGCCTAGATTTCTCGAGTAGAATCGGCATTGACAAAGATTGACTCGACCAAAATTTAAGTTCGATGCTATTTCGACAATAATTATTTTGCGTCGATCTTGTCGTAGCGATGGTGTACAGTAGCTTGCTTGGTGAGCAGGAAATATGACAAAACAAAATGATGTTGTAATTGTGCCGCTGGATGTGCCAACTCTAGAGGCGGCGATCGCCCTAATTGATGCACTACCAGAGGTAAATTTCTGGAAAGTTGGCTTAGAACTGTTCGTTGCCACAGGTGCGGACATCCTGAAGTACCTAAAAAAGCAAGACAAAAAGATTTTTTTAGATCTAAAATTTCACGATATTCCCAATACCGTAGCCGGAGCCTGCCGTTCTGCAAAAGAATACGAAGTTGATTTACTGACGATGCATGCGGTGGCGGGTACTGAAGCCATGGGACGCGCCAAAGAAGCCCTAGGAAATTCGCCGACAAAGTTAATTGCCATTACAGTCTTGACGAGTTTAAGTCCTGACAACCTACGGGACGATCTCAAAATTTCGGTCGAGTTAGCGGCGTTTGCAGAACATATGGCGCAGCTCGTCAAAAATTCAGGTTTGGACGGAGCGGTTTGTTCACCCCATGAAGCCGGCCAGTTACGGCGTATAAGTGGCGAAGACTTTACCTTAGTTTGTCCGGGGGTGCGTCCCACTTGGGCACACACAGGCGATCAGCAGCGCGTGATGACCCCAGCAGATGCCATTAAACAGGGGGCAAATCACTTAGTTATTGGTCGTCCGATTACGAAGGCAGAAAATCCCCAACAGGCTTGGCAACAGATTCAGGCAGAAATTGCGATCGCCTAAAAACAAGTTTGGCCGTTGTAAAGATACAATCTTTACTAGATAACTTTACCTACGCAAACTTTTATTGCTTCATTAAAAATATGGTCAGCCTAGCAGCCGTAAAAAATTCCATAGAAGGACATTTTGGTGATGCCACAGTCTTTGTGAAGGATTTAACGGGCGGTGGAGATCACCTTGAAGCCATCGTTGTGTCACCCGATTTTGCCGGAAAAACACGCGTCCGCCAGCACCAAATGGTCTACGCCGCCCTCAAAGATGAGATGGCAACGGAAGCGATCCACGCCCTTGCCCTCCGTACTTTTACGCCAGAGAAGTGGCAAGAAGCGGGTGAACCCTCCTAACGCTTATTTGTTTGGATCACCTGACTACATCAGATTTATTTCATTTATTCACTCGGAATTATTACTATGTCTTTAGCTCCTGAAACCAAAGCCAAAATCGATGATCTCGTTAATAGCAGCAAAATTTTTGTGTTCATGAAGGGCACAAAGTTGATGCCCCAGTGTGGTTTTTCTAATAATGTGGTGCAGATTCTCAACAGCGTCGGCGTTGAGTTTAAAACCTTTGATGTGCTTGAAGATTATGAGGTTCGCCAAGGTATTAAAGAGTATTCTGAGTGGCCAACCATTCCTCAGGTTTATGTCAATGGCGAATTTGTCGGCGGCTCTGACATCATGATTGAACTTTACAATTCTGGTGAGCTACACGAAATGCTTGAAGTTGCCCTCGCATCTTAAGATTTAGCTTCATCTTTTTTCGAGAACCAAATCAAATAAAACAAAATGGATTAGACCTTGCCGTATTGGTGAAAATCTAATCCATTTTTTCTTGATTTATTAGTGCCGCGAAACAGCAGGAAAATTTTGTTTACTCGCTGTCGCCCATAATTTGAGGCACACGGAAAAAATCGGCTTCCCGCTCCGGGGCATTTTCCAGAAGAGACTCGCGATCGCCGAAGGTTTTTTGAGTATCCTCACGGAAAATATTACTAACATCAATGGCGCGAGTTGTCGGTTCAACACCGTCAGTATCCAGCTCACTGAGCTGCTCGACATAATCTAAAATACCGCTCAATTGTTGCGGCAAAATAGCCTCTTCATCAGGCGTTAAATCCAAGCGAGCAAGATGGGCAACTTTACGAACCTGTTCGAGATCAATCATTTCTTACAGTTATCAGGTATCAGTTAACAGTTATCAAAGCAATAAAAATTTAGGATATGTGGGAACGGCCAAAGCTTCTGTAACTAATACATGGCTTATTCTCCGTCGCAACGCATCTTTTATAAAGAGAGTAAAATCTAGAAAAACACATCCATTTCAGAACGTCCTGTGATTTTAAGCCAGTTTTGCGCCTCGATATAGTTATTCGGAGCAATACGAATCGCCTGTTTCCAATATTCTGCGGCCTTGTCAAACAACGCTTCGGCTTTATCTGAATCGCCAGATTGTTTCGCCCGCTCCCCTTGGAAGTGATACACCACAGCAATATTATTTAGTGCTTGGGGCATGCGAGGGTTCAGCTCAATGGACTCGTGATAAAGTTCTAGCGCCTTCTCGTGGTCACCATTACTGGCGTGAATTAAGCCCATATTGTAGAGAATGTAGCTACGATCATTGCCGTCTTCTTCGAGTTTGAGGGCTTCTTCGTAGTTTTCGAGGGCTTCAGAATATTCGCCATCTGCCTGCGCCGACATGCCGTCACGGTAATATGCAAAGGCTTCTTTGGATTTGTTGCTGGTGGGCAGAATCTTGAGGATGATATCCGCCATTACCGTAAAGCTTTTGTCGATGAAGTTATCGTTACGTTGAGTTCTCGGCATAATGGTCTAGTTGCAGGGAATAAATCGTTTGTTCACTTTACATTGATTTGTTTTGATTTTAGCGGATTGCTATGGCTGTGTACTTTTTCTGGGGTGAAGATGATTTCGGGATCGCCCAAGCGGTAGACCAAATTAAGCAGTCTGTCCTTGACCCGGCATGGCTATCGTTTAACTTTCAAACCTACGATGGCAGCAAGGAAGAGAGCACCATTGAGGCGCTCAATGAGACAATGACACCACCCTTTGGTATGGGGGGACGATTGGTATGGTTGCAGGAAGCGACGTTTTGTAACAATTGCTCTGAGGCTCTTTTGACTCAACTGCAACGGACTTTAGGGGTTGTGCCGGAGAGTAGTCATTTATTAATTACGGCGCGCAAAAAACCGGATAAACGCATTAAATCCACTAAGTTTTTACAGGAACATGCCAAGGTTCGAGAATTTTCACCTATTCCGCCGTGGCAAACGGAAGCCCTTGCTGATCGAGTGCGCGGTACAGCCCAAGAACTTGGGGTCAAGTTAGACCGAGGTGCGATGGAATTATTGGGTGAAGCGGTGGGTAATGATAGTCGCCGTCTTTGGAATGAACTGGAAAAACTCAAGGTTTATCAGGGCGATCGCCCCCAACCGTTAAATCGTCATGAAATTCAAAAGCTCGTGGCGGCAACGAGTCAAAATAGTTTGCAATTGTGCGGGGCCATTCGCGAGGGAAAAAGTGGTGATGCAATTCAGTTAGTGGGGGAGCTACTGGCGCAAAATGAGCCGGCTCTGAGGATTGTGGCGACCATGATCGGGCAATTCCGGCTGTGGACTGTGATTAAAGTGATGATGGAGAGCGGTGAGCGAGACGATAAGGCGATCGCCAAACTAGCAGACTTACGGAACCCAAAACGTCTATACTTTCTCCGTAAAGAAATCGGGCGGCTAAGGGGTCAACAACTTCTAAAAACACTGCCCATTCTCCTAGAACTAGAAGCTGGACTAAAACAAGGGGCGATCGCCCAAGAAATCCTCCAAACCAAAGTCCTCGAACTTTGCCAGCTTTTTCGCTAACCTAACGTCAGTTATGGATAAGAATGTAGCCAAAATTCTTTAGAGAAAAGGAGACACG
>NZ_MRBY01000049.1 GCF_001904615.1 [Limnothrix rosea] IAM M-220 | reverse complement strand
GCTCTCCCATTCACCGCGTCGTACTTCCGAGCATGCTTAAGCAAAACTCACGTTACTATAGCCATTCTGAATAAGTTCTAGAGGCTTTCTAATGGCCTTCCTTGGGGAATGTTCCCCTAGGTGGTCAGGGGTTTCAGAAGGCTACGCCACTCACACTAATTTCTCGCGAAAAAAGGAATTCTATTGCTTATTCGAAACTACGATATTATTTTCACCTGGTTTTTATAGCCAAGGCTAGCAAGATCAGTACAAAGACTTGGGGCAAAAATCGGGGATTTTTCAAAAGGTTTCGTTCATCTCGCCAGAATTTTACAAATCCCCGACTTTGTCGTCTTAAACTGAGTGGCTTTGACTATACCAAGGTTCTCGCCTTCGCCGTGTCATTCTGGTAAAGCTTTGCTTGCCCTAAACTTAAGTTCGGTTACTGTTCGTGCCGAAGCATAGCCTCTAATGGCTCTCATCACAAGACAGGATAAAGGTATGCGGGTACTGTTGCTTGATAGCATGGCAAAGCTATTTATCAGTAACTCTTTCTTGTTAGACAACGGCAGCAGGCTGAGATTTCTCCGCGAAAATGTGGGCAATGACATCTTCCACGACTTTATCGGGAGTCGATGCACCGGAAGTAACACCAATTTTTAATGTGCCTTCGGGAAGCCAATTTTCTTGGGTCACAATGGCTCTACCTAGGGGCTTGTGTTCGATCCGGTTACCGGTAAATAGGCGATCGCCGCTGTCGATGTGGTAGGAGGGAATATTATTTTCGACCGCAATTTCTTGGAGATGGGTGGTATTAGAGGAGTTGAAGCCACCGATGACCACCATCAGATCAAGATCTTCTTTCACTAAATCAAACATCGCATCTTGACGCTCTTGGGTGGCATCACAAATGGTGTTAAAGCTCATAAAGTGCTGGTTTAATGCGGTCGGGCCAAATTTTTCTAGCATTGTTTGCTCAAAGAGTTTGCCCATTTGCTCCGTTTCGCTTTTGAGCATGGTGGTCTGGTTTGCCACGCCAACCCTGTCTAAATCGGTTTCTGGGTCAAATCCTTCGGAATAGGCATTTTTGAATTTGTCTAAAAATTCTTGGCGATCGCCGCCCTTGAGGATGTAATTACGAACATAATTGGCCTCATCAAGATTGAGCAAAATCAAGTATTTACCCGCAAAAGAACTGGTAGCAACCGTTTCTTCATGCTTATATTTGCCGTGAATAATGGACGTGTAATCTTGTTTTTTGTGCTTTTCGACAGATGTCCAAACCTTTGAAACCCATGGACAAGTCGTGTCAACAATTGTGCAACCACGGTCATTTAGCAGTTGCATCTCCTGCACTGTTGCGCCGAAAGCGGGCAAAATTACCACATCGCCTTTTGCCACCCCACTAAAATCCTTTGCGCCATTAATGACTTCAATGAAATGGACATTCATATCCCGTAAACGATTGTTCACAGAAGGATTATGAATAATTTCATTGGTCACCCAAATTTTTTCGGTGGGGAAATGCTTACGCGTCTCATAGGCCATTGCCACAGCCCGCTCTACCCCCCAGCAAAAGCCGAAAGCCTCCGCGAGATAGATGGTGACATTGCCACGGGTGAGCTGATAGTTATTATCGCGGATCTCTTGGATCAGACCACTTTGATATTCGCTGTTCATCATGTCAGCGACTTCCCCCTGATGTCCAAATCCGCGGCGGTGGTAATTTTCGGAATGGTTCAGGGAACGTTTAAAAGCTCTGGTATCCATAGGGCAACTATCAACTACAAACTATCAGCAAAGATCATAACGAATTCTTGACTCTATCCCTAATATTTAACTGTCTTCTTTCTTTTCTGTTGCCGTCGCGTCGGTTTTTTCTGTTTCTGGTTCTTCGGTTGTCGGCTCTAGGGATGTGGTAATTTCTTCGGATGGAACATCGGTCGATGGTTTTTCTGAAGCTATGTCTGTCAAAATTTCTGGGGCAGAGGCGATCGCCTCGGGTTCTGTCTCTGCCAGGATTTCGGTAGCTTCACTTGTTTCTGAAAAAATCTCGTTGAGATCTTGGGGATTTGTTGTGGCTGGTTCTACTTTTTCTTTACGTCCAAAGATACGCCCCAAGGAAAATCCTTTTTTCTCAGGATTCGCACTAGGTGTAACAGCGGCTTTTACTGTCTCTGCTTCTGTAAGGTCGGCGGCTGGCTCTGTGGCGGCGATCGCCTTATTTTGTGATTCTTCTAATGTCGGTGTTTCAGTCGGTGCTACAACGGCTTCTTTGGCCTCAGTCGTTCCTTCAGACTCTGCACTAGTAGCCTCGGGTGTAGCGTCCGAATCCTTCTCTGCGATTGTCTCGGGAGTTACTGGAGCAGGCTCAGGAGTTTTCGGTTCCTCGGCCTGAGGAGCTTCTGTTTCTTTGGTTTCTGAAGATTTATTTGTTTCAGCCGCTTTCTCTTCTGGCTTAGGAGTCGTTGCAACGGTTTTTTTCGCTGTCGGTGGTGCTGGCGATCGCTTAAATTTCCCTTTGACGTAGCCCACGAGGGAAACTTGATCTAAATTGGGGATTTTTGCGGGGTCGATAATTGCCTGCCGTAATCGCAGAGTTTCCCACGCAAACCAGCCGAGTAAGACCACACTAGCTAACTGTCCCAATAAAACAGCGCCGACAATTTGCCCGGCACAAACCCACAAAATAAGAGCATAAAACAGACCCACAGCACTCCAAAAAAAGTCATCTTGGCGATGGAGTTTTGGGAAAAGAAAGGCCGTCAAAAACAATAGCGCGCTCCCAATGGCAACGGCGATCGCCAAACCCTGTGCCAACATGAATTTAATACTCCTGTGATGCTAAGTGCTTGACCTATTGTGCCAGAATCACTGGTACTTCGAGCCAGTTAGTTAAAAAACAAAAAACTACTCTGGTGTGCCATCGTCTTTAATGCGACGAATGGGTAAGTTTGCCACCAAAGCTGTCATGCGATCGCTGCTCGAAAGATCAAGCTCCATTTCGGCAGGGTCAATCTCAACATATTTCGCCACAACGGCCAAAATTTCCTGGCGCATTTCCTCCACCTTTTCGGCACTCAGTCCGACGCGATCATGGGCAATGACAAGCTTTAGGCGACGTTTTGCCTCATCACTACTTTTGTTATTTCCCTGCCAGTTCAGCAGTTTTTCTAATAAATCCTGAATCATCGGTTTTACGCTGTTGGCGTGACTATTATCTGCTTGGCTGTTCACTAATTTTGCGACTAAATGCTCCAACAAAAACTATCCGGCAAAGAATCGACGAATTTTAGCGAGAAGACCGTCTTGGTCGGACATCAGGTCAAGGAGGGGGACTTTTTCTCCTTCGAGTCGGCGGGCAATATTAAGAAAAGCCATTGCCGGCACAGAGGTTTTCTGATCTCCTAAAACAAGTGGTTCTCCCTTGTTACTGGCGACAATGACATTTTTATCATCGGGGATAATACCGAGCAAAGGAATGGCTAAAATCTCCAGCACGTCCTCAACACTCATCATTTCGTTTTGCTTGATCATCTCAGGTTTCAGACGATTCACAATGAGGCGAGTGCGTTTAATACCGTAGGCTTCTAGCAAGCCCACTACACGGTCAGCATCGCGCACAGCGGTAATTTCAGGGGTGGTCACCACAAGGGCTTCCCGGGCAGCGGAGATGGCATTACGGAAACCCATTTCAATCCCGGCAGGGCTATCTACCAAAATGTAGTCAAAGGCTTTATTCAGCTTCATAATGAGCTGTTTCATTTGGGTCGGCGTTACTGATTCTTTGTTGCGGTTTTGGGCGGCGGGTAAAAGTACTAGGCCATTTTGTCGCTTATCTTTGACGAGGGCTTGTTCTAGGCGACATTCGCCGGCGATCGCCTCAACGGCAGTATAAACCACGCGATTTTCTAAACCGAGGAGTAGATCAAGATTTCGTAGACCAAAATCGGCATCCACAAGGGCCACTTTTTTCCCTAATTTAACGAGGGCAGATCCAAGATTTGCTGTACAGGTAGTTTTGCCAACGCCCCCTTTACCGGAGGTTACAACGATAACGCGACTCATATATTTCTCAAATAAATAAACTGAAGTTATAAAAAAATTAGCAGCAGCAAAGCACAGATTTTAAGGTATTAGTCTGTGGCTGCGACTGGGGGAGTTTTGCAAATGTAGTTTATAGATTAAGCGGATCTGGCATTTCTTCCCAATTTTGCCCGTCTTCTTCGTAAAAGTAGTTTTTTGAAAATTTAAAGGCTGAGGCGATACGAATCCCTTCGGCGGTTAGATAGGCAACTTCTGGCTGGGGATGCTCTGGGGTCTGCATGGAAGAGCGAGCTACCATGTCCGCAATGCGTAGTTGGGTCGGCTGCATCTGAAGCGCCATAATGCGGCAACTGCGATCGCCGCTTGCACCGGCGTGGGCAACTCCCCGTAAACAGCCCCAAATGACAATGTCGCGATCGGCAATAATCACACCACCCGGATTGATATCACCGATGACAACAATTGAACCCTTGTGGCGAATTTCCACGCCCGAACGAATGGTTTGGGAGACGTACAGGGCATCACTACCGTCATTAATCGGTTTAATCGGCTCTAGCTTATTGGGGATATCTGCGAGTAATTTTGCTAGGGGTTCTTGTTCAACGCCATAGCCTGCTGTCGCGGCGGCGATCGCCGTTTGTCGGCGGCTGGTGCGTACGCGTTTCAGTTGCAGCTGATGACGTTGGAGCAGCTCTGCCAACTGTTGTAGCTGACGACCACCTAGCAATTGGTTTTGGGCAAGCAAACTCACATTTAGCACTGGAAACTCTTGATGTTTTTCCAGATGCTTCGCTAAAGATGCCCAAGTTTCATCCCAATTTTCAATGGGACGACGACCTGTCGTTGGTAAGACAAGCGTGAGTTGCTCTTCCTCTAGACCTAGTTGAATTTCTAAAGGGGATGTGTCCTCGACAATGGCGCTTTCCGGCGGTGCAGGCTCCTGTTCGCTGGAAAAATCTGTAGGGTCAGGAATAATTTCGGGGTTTGGGGAAGTTTTTTTCTGTGGCTCATCCATGCGGTGCATCCGGCAGTCTTCACTGATTTATAACAGTTATTTGTAAATTCCGGCAAAAAGTTGACCGCCATGGCTCTAAATCATTTTAGTGAGCTACAGTTAACGCGATCCCACAAATTCTGCGAAGCGAGTCATGCCTTTCTCAATCGTCGGGAGGTCGGTCGCGTAGGAAAGACGAATGCAATTGTCATTGCCAAAGGCAACACCGGGAATCGTTGCCACTTGCTTGGTCTCGAGGAGCTGTTTACAGAAGCTAAGGGAATCTAATCCGGTACTACTGATATCCACAAAGAGGTAAAAGGCACCATCGGGAGTTGGACAACTTAACCCGTTCATATTGCGTATGGCTTTCAGCATAAATTCGCGACGCTTCGCAAAGGCCACCAACATTGTATTGACGCAATCTAAACCTCCCTCTAGGGCGGCGATCGCCCCAAACTGAGCAAAGGTACAAACATTCGAGGTGCTATGACTTTGGATGGTGGTCATGGCCTTAATGATTTCAAGGGGGGCAGCAATATAGCCCAGCCGCCAGCCCGTCATGGCAAAGGCTTTGGCGAAACCATTACAGGTAATCGTCAATGGGAAAATATCTTCGTTAAGGGAGCCAATACTCTGGTGTACAGCACCGTCGTAGAGAATTTTTTCGTAAATTTCATCGGCCACCACAAGAAGCTGGTGCTCGATCAAAACTGCGGCGATCGCCGCAGTTTCTTCTGGGCTATACACAGCTCCGGTCGGATTAGAGGGAGAATTAAACACGAAGAGTTTTGTGCGCTCAGTAATGGCACCTCGTAGCTGATCCGGCGTAATTTTGTATTGATTTTCTGCCGTCGCATCCACAAAAACCGGTGTTCCACCAGCAAGGATGACCATTTCTGGATAGCTGAGCCAAAAAGGCGTGGGGATAATCACCTCATCCCCCGGCTCGATCAAAGCCATCATCAAGTTGTAGAGGGAATGCTTACCACCATTGGTGACGATGACATTTTCAGCGGCGTAGGGTAAATTATTCTCTTCGTTCAGTTTACGGGCGATCGCCTGACGTAGTAACGGTTCCCCCGCCGCCGCGCCATATTTCGTTTTCCCATCATCTAGCGCCTGTTTTGCCGCCGCCACAACATGGGCTGGCGAGGCGAAATCCGGTTCCCCAGCACTGAAACTACAGACATCGACGCCATCGGCCTTCATCGCCTTTGCCTTTGCCGAAATTGTTAAAGTTATAGAGGGCTTTACCTGACCAACTCTTGATGCCAAATTCATGGTGATGTTTCTGTAGATTTAGATGAAAAAATAAAATTAGGTGGAGCAGCCAGCAGCAAGGTAGCACGGCCAAACTCGTTAACTCTTAACAGTAGAGCGCAGCTATATCGCCCAGTCGTTATTTTTACATAATGCAATCTTAAATTTATGCTCGATCTGAACTACATTACTAACTAACTTTTGCCTGCTGTTATTTGTTTTCAGGAAATCCCAATCTAATTTTTTTTCTGTGGTGATTGTATGTCTTTTCTTCGTGCCGATCTTGCCCAACTTAAAGCCTATGTTTCTCATCCGGGTGGTACAACAGCTCAGCAGGTCGACATCCTCGATACCAACGAAAGTCCCTATGATTTGCCCCTCGCCCTGAAGGAAAAACTCGCCAACTATTACACCGAGGCGATCGCCACCAACCGCTACCCCAACGGCAGTCACCACAGACTAAAATCTCTCATTGCCACCTACGCTTCAACCTCTGCCCACTTAACCACAAATTTTTCAGAAGCTAACATTTCCGTTGGTAATGGCTCCGACGAACTCATCCGCTCAATTTTAATTGCGACTTGTTTAGGGGGCGAGGGCTCAATCCTTGTGGCAGACCCCACCTTCTCGATGTATCGCATCTTGGCCACAACCCTAGGCATTCCCAGCATCACAGTAGAGCGTAACCCTAAGGATTTTTCCATTGATCTCACCAAGGCACAGGCGGCGATCGCCCAAACAAAATTACCACCCGTAAAAGTAATATTTGTCGTTCACCCCAACTCCCCCACAGGACAATGCCTGACCGACGCTGAAATAACATGGTTGCGATCACTGCCCGAAAATATTCTGGTCGTTATTGACGAAGCCTATTACGAATTTAGCCAGCAAACCCTCGCCGCCGAAATTGTGACCCGTCCCAACTGGCTCATTCTGCGAACCTTCTCCAAAGCCTTTCGATTAGCAGCCCTGCGAGTCGGATATGCGATCGCCCAGCCAACAGTTATCCAAGCCCTAGAAAAAGTGCGCTTACCCTACAACTTACCGAGCTTTTCCCAGCAAGCCGCGACCCTAGCCCTAGAAAATACAGATTATCTCCTAGGCGTAATACCAGAAATCCAAGCAGAACGAGAGCATCTATTCACAGAATTACAACACATCAACAAACTTCACACATGGCCTAGCGATGCCAACTTCCTCCACACCCGCCTAAAACCCATCGATCAACCCCAAGAACAACAACTCGCCCACCTCGTAGAAACACTGAAGACAGAAGGCACACTCATTCGCCATACTGGAGGAGGACTACGGATCAGTGTGGGTACTCCACAAGAAAACCAGCGAACTTTGGTGCGTCTAAAAAACTTCGTGAAACTGCTGCCGTAGTGACTCTGCCGGATAATTCAAAATCACGGCTCAAATCTTCAGGGTAAACATATTGCAATGGCAACTTACATTACGGTGACTACGTGCGTATTTCGTACGGATCACTCTAATACCACTGCGTATAAGCTTTATAAGCATCTCTCATATTTTCCCTAAAGTGTCACACAATTGTTTATGTCACCACTATGGGAATTTTGCTTTCTCAGTGTAATTTTGAGTATTAGCATTAATCTGCCGTAACCCTGTAATGATTTCAAAGCCTTCCCTGAAATGGTCAGACCATTTACTGCCACGCTTGATTCTACCGGCTTTGGTGGCGAGCCTTGGTATTACAGGGATAGTTGTTGGTGCTAAGTATTTAGGATGGCTCCAAACCATCGAACTGAGCGTCTTTGACCGCATGGTGCGCTTTCAAGGTACAGCTGACAAGACTCCCCACGAACCAGATGATCGGTTTCTTATTGTTGAAATTAACGATAAAGATTTACAGCATTTCCAACAAATTCCCCTGACAGACGATATCGTTGCAACGGCCCTAGGCAATCTACAGCAGCACGACCCCAAGGTGATTGGTCTCGACATTTACCGCAATATTCCCAATCCGCCGGGTACAGAGCGTCTAACAGCAGAACTAGGGAAAGATAACGTCATTGCTATCTACAATCCCCAGCATGGTCTCCCCCTACAGGCATCGGGGAATATGGTAAATAATCAAGGATTTAATTTAATTGTCATTGATCCTGATAATGTTCAACGTCGTAATCTTTTGGCATTGCGTAGTGAGCGTCGTGAACTTTACTCCTTTGGATTGCTTGTCACTCAAACTTATCTTGGTGAAGCGAATCATCCGATTAGTCTCCATGAAAATGGCCTCAAACTTGGTCAACATTATTTTCCAGCGATCAATAAATATTCTGGTGGCTATCATCTCCCGGACTCGGAAGTGCGCGGTTGGCAGACGCTTTTGCAATTTTCTGCCCAACAGCAAATCGCCCAGAGTATTACGATCAGTGATCTGGTTTATGGCAATTTTGATCCGGAGTTAGTGCGAGACAAAATTGTTTTAATTGGGAGCACCGCCAAAACTCAAAAAGATACTTTCGTCACTCCCTATAGTGTCAGTAAAACTGATGGTCATCTAACGCCGGGGGTTTTTCTCCATGCTCAGGCTATCCAAAAAATGTTGGATACGGTGAATGGAGATGATCAGTTTTTTGCCTATTGGACTGAAGGTCAAGAATTAGTTTGGATCTTTTTCTGGGCATCTTGCGGAGCGGCTAGTACTTGGTTGTTTTACCGCACTCGGTTGTTTGTTGGGATTAGTGTTGGCAGTGTACTACTGCTGGTGGGCTGTGGTTATCTGATGTTTTTGGGTAATGTGTGGATTCCGATTGCTGCTCCGGCGATCGCCCTTTTTGCCAGTTGGAGTAGTGTCTTGGCCTACCGCCTATTTTATGAAGAAAAATATGATGTTCTTACCGGTTTACTCAACCGTGGGTCTTTTTTAAACCGAGTTACCCTCACCGACTTTAATCCTGAACACTCAAATGCCACTGGGGCGATCGCCTTACTATCCGTCGATATTGACCGCTTCAAATCAATCAACGAAAGCTATGGACACTACCACGGCGATGCCATCCTCAAACAAGTCGTCGCCAGAATCCGTACCCAACTCCCCCAAGACTGCCAACTCGCCCGCATGGGAGCCAACGAATTTGGCATTTTCGTTGACAATCTAGCCACAAACACAAAAGTCATTGAACTTGTCGACAAAATCGAACAGAAGCTCAAAGAACCTTTCCGCATCGACGAACAAAAACTTTATCTCACCTGTAGTACCGGAGTTGCCCTCCATAGCAAAGAAGAAAACATTGCCGCCGAAGACCTCTGGTTACAAGCCCATACCGCAATGAACAGAGCCAAAAAATCAAGACGAGGCAATTACGAAATTTTTGCAGCAGGTATGCAAGCCCAATCCCTCAATCGCCTCACCATTGAAAGCGATCTCCGTCAGGCGATCGAAAACGAAGAATTTCAACTTGTATATCAACCAATCTTTACCCTAGACTCTGGCCTCCTCAAAGGCTTTGAAGCCCTAGTGCGGTGGCACAGCCCAACCAGGGGGCTCGTTTCTCCTAACCGCTTTATTTCCATTGCCGAAGAAACAGATTTGATTTTGCCAATCGGTCAATGGGTTTTAGCAGAAGGCTGTCGACAATTTAAACAATGGCAAAAAGATCTAGATTTAAACAAAAACCTGACAATCAGCATCAACCTCTCAAGTCGTCAGTTTAGTCAAAGTAATCTTAAAGCAAGCGTAGAAGAAACATTACAGCATGCAGGCCTCCACGCATCCTCACTGAAACTTGAAGTGACAGAAAGTATGGTGATGGACGATATCCAAGACACAATCAAAACTTTAAATGACCTTAAAACCCTTGATGTCAAGTTGAGTATTGATGATTTCGGCACAGGCTATTCATCATTGAGTTATTTAAATGATTTTCCCGTTGATACCTTAAAAATTGACCGTTCCTTCGTGAGTAAAATCACAACCGCAGACAATAGTCTCGCAATTCCCCGTGCTGTGATTGCCTTAGGTCATAATCTGGGGATGGATATTGTCGCAGAAGGCATCGAAAATATTTCACAATTCCAAATCCTCAAAACACTCGGATGTGAGTATGGTCAAGGTTTTTTCTTCTCGAAACCCCTAAGCAAAGAGGATGCCACTCTTTTTATTCAAAAATGGAATAACCATCCCTTTGACCCGGATCTTTTTGCGACTACGACTAAGCCATAGAATTAGAAATCAATATAGAGCTAAAGAACTTTTATCGGCCCTAGGAGCACTCTCGTTGGTTTTCCAGTAAATTCAGATTATAGATATTGATGCTTCTGAACAGCCTCAAGAGAAAAGTGTCCTTTATTTTTGTCCGATAGAAACTCGAGAGCGATGGCTGAAAAGAGAAAGAGTTGCGCTTAAAATGAGAATTAAGTTAAATTTAGTTAAGACATCGTCATAAAAAACGTAATCTTTAATCAAAACCTTGACAGCAATTGTTCTGTGTATTACTGCCAAGTCACTTGTTACCAAGTCACTTGTTATTAAATATAGTAGAAACAGTTAGCTACATTTTTAGATACGAAGTATTGAATCAAAATAGCGAAGATTAACCCATGAAATCATCTTGGAAAACCATTGTCCTGTGGGCATTACCGCTGCTTGTCATCGGCTTTTTTGTTTGGCAGGGAGCCTTTTCGGCAAACCCGGCTAATCTCTCTAGTGGCAATACTGCGAACATTCGCATGAGCTATGGCCGTTTTCTGGAGTACCTTGATGCTGGTCGTGTTACTAGTGTTGATTTGTATGAAGGTGGACGTACGGCGATCGTTGAAGCGGTTGACCCTGATTTAGATAACCGTTCTCAACAGTTACGCGTCGACTTGCCTGGTAATTCCCCTGAGCTCATTACGAAGCTCCGTGAGGCAAAGGTTGACTTTGATTCCCACCCTGCAAGCAATAATGGTGCTGTATGGGGCATTTTGGGTAATTTAATTTTTCCGGTTCTTTTAATTTCTGCTTTATTCCTCCTCTTCCGTCGTTCCAGCAATATGCCGGGTGGTCCTGGACAGGCAATGAATTTTGGTAAGTCTAAGGCTAAGTTCATGATGGAAGCTGAAACGGGCATCATGTTTGATGATGTTGCGGGCATTGAGGAAGCTAAGGAAGAGTTGCAGGAGGTTGTTACTTTCTTGAAGCAGCCTGAAAAGTTTACTGCTGTTGGTGCGCGTATTCCTAAGGGTGTTCTGCTTGTTGGCCCTCCCGGAACTGGTAAAACGCTTCTCGCTAAGGCGATCGCCGGTGAAGCTGGTGTACCGTTTTTCAGCATCTCTGGTTCTGAATTTGTAGAAATGTTCGTTGGTGTCGGTGCGTCCCGCGTCCGTGACCTCTTTAAAAAAGCGAAAGAAAGTGCGCCTTGTCTAATCTTTATCGATGAAATTGATGCTGTTGGTCGTCAACGTGGCGCTGGTATTGGTGGCGGTAATGACGAGCGTGAACAAACTCTAAACCAACTCCTCACTGAAATGGATGGTTTTGAGGGCAACACTGGCATCATTATCATTGCAGCGACTAACCGTCCTGATGTCCTTGACTCTGCATTAATGCGTCCCGGCCGTTTTGATCGTCAAGTCACTGTTGACACGCCCGACATTAAAGGTCGTCTCAGTATTCTTGAAGTTCATGCTCGCAATAAAAAGCTTGCGGACGAAATTTCCCTTGAGGTCATTGCTCGTCGTACACCCGGCTTTAGCGGTGCGGATCTCGCAAACCTTTTGAATGAAGCTGCTATCCTTACTGCTCGTCGTCGTAAAGAAGCAATTACGATGTCTGAAATTGATGATGCAGTTGACCGCGTTATCGCTGGTATGGAGGGTACTCCCCTCGTTGATAGCAAGAGTAAGCGTCTAATTGCCTACCATGAAGTTGGTCATGCAATCGTCGGTACACTTCTCAAGGATCATGATCCCGTACAGAAGGTAACTTTGATTCCTCGTGGTCAAGCTCAAGGTCTAACATGGTTTACACCTAATGAGGAGCAAGGTTTGACGACTAAGTCCCAGCTGATGGCTCGGATTGCGGGAGCTCTTGGTGGTCGTGCTGCGGAAGAGGAGATTTTCGGCCATGATGAAGTGACAACGGGTGCTGGTGGTGACCTGCAACAGGTTAGCGGTATGGCACGTCAGATGGTTACGCGTTTTGGTATGAGTGACCTCGGCCCCTTATCTCTTGAGAGTCAGCAGGGTGAAGTTTTCCTCGGTGGTGGTTTGATGAATCGCTCAGAATATTCTGAGGAAGTTGCTTCCCGTATTGATGATCAAGTCCGGATGATCGCTGAAGAGGGTCACCGTATTGCTCGTCAAATCGTGAAGGATAACCGTGAGGTTGTTGATCGTCTGGTCGATCTGTTGATCGAACGTGAAACTGTTGGTGGTGAGGAATTCCGTCAGATTGTTGCTGAGTACACTGAAGTTCCTGAGAAAGAGCAATTCATTCCTCAACTGTAGGTTGTGAGCTAGGCGTTAATTTTCAGATTAATTGAATAATTTTTAAGAAGTAGGCGATTCTGTCTGCTTCTTTTTTTGTGGCGATCGCCTGATCAAGAGAAAAAATCCCCAAGGACAACCAAGGTACTTTTTCATTTTGGCTCTGGGGTCATATGCACCATTTAGGCTTGGGCATGCACAGGCTTGAAATCCTTTAATAGCAAGCTTTCGAAGATATGATGATCCCTCCAGAGAAAAATAATACATCTAGAGACTAATACCCATTAAGAAAAGAAATCTTTAGAATATCTAATAGTTCCTTCTAAATCCCATAAGAATATGTCGCAACTTCCCCATGACGATGAGAATCTTTTGCCGGAAACAGGTGGTGGACTGCCAGTTCTTGAATACTGGGCAAAAAAATCCCTGTCACCAAATGGGCTAAAAATTTGGCAAGTTCTTAACCATAAAAGTGCCTGTTTATCCTGTGCTTGGGGCACAGGTGGTCAGAAAGGAGGCTTTGTCAATGAAGCGGGCGAATATTTACAACGCTGTGCCAAAAGTGTTGAGGCGATCAATGCAGAATTACAGGCAGGTATCAAAACCAGTGTTTTTGCCAAAAAAACGATCTCTGAACTACAGCAGCTAACCTCAAAAGAATGCGATCGCCTCGGTCGGTTGCAGTATCCAATGATCTTGCGAAAAGGGTCGCAGCATTACGAACGAATTTCTTGGGAAGACGTTTTTGAGATTGCAGCCAAAGCGTTTCAAAAATCTCCAGAACGTGTCGCTAGTTATAGTTCTGGGCGATCATCCAATGAAGCCGCCTATCTGTTGCAATTACTGATGCGGGCAATGGGTAGTAATAATTTGGCGGACTGTTCCGATCTATGTCATGTGCCTTCGAGTGTGGCGCTGAAAGAAGTGTTTGGCTCTGGCACATCCATGGTGAGCTTGGAGAGTTTAAAGCAATCGGATTGTGTTGTTCTGATTGGCTCTAATGCTCCAGCAAATCATCCTCGCCTGATGAACGAATTGATCGAGATAACCGATAGAGGTGGCCGAGTTGTTATTATCAATCCTCAAATTGAAGTTGGTTTAGTAAAATTTTCCTCTCCTGCTTTTCCGATTAAGTCGATGCTGAAAGGAGGCTCACCAATTTCAAATTTATATTTGCAGCCTATTCCGGGCAGTGATGCAGCGTTATTAATCGGCATTCAAAAATCATTAATAGAACAGGGTTTTGCTCAACTCGATTACCTTAAAAAATACACAGACAACTGGGAAAGCGTTGTTGAGTTTGCTAAGGAAACAAGCTGGAAAACATTAACAGAAACTTGCGGTGTTTCCCAAGAAGAAATTGAAGAGGTTGCCTACGTTATTGGAACCTCAAAAAATGTTGTGTTTGCTTGGGCGATGGGCATTACGCAACAAAAAAATGGTACGGATAACGTGCGGGCGATCGCCAATACAGCTTTAATTGCTGGACAAGCGGGTCGCGAAGGAGCTGGAACAATGCCGATTCGCGGTCACTCTAATGTGCAAGGCTTTGGCTCAATGGGCGTATCGGTACGGTTAAGCGATAATCTCAAGCAAGCGCTCGAAAAATTATTGGGGCATTCCCTAAAACTTAATAAAGGCTACGACGCAACAGGATTAATGCAAGCTGCTGATAGCGACAAAATTGACACTTTGTTGTGTTTAGGTGGTAACTATTACGCTGCAAATCCAGACCAAATTCAAGCCAAAAGAGCACTAGGGAAAATAGAGACGATTTTCTATATTTCCACTAAGCCAAATCTTGGGCACTTTCACGGTTTAGGTAGCGAAGCAACGCTTGTTTTACCTGTGTTTAATCGCTTTGAAAATCCCCATAAAACAACAACGGAATCTGGCAATAATTTTGTGCGTTTAAATAGTCCGGGGAAGACCCATTTAAAAGGTGATTTGATTTCAGAAGTTAAGCTAATTACAGAAATAGCCCATCGTGTCCTCGGAGAAACTCCAATTAACTGGCGGAAATTACAAGACACAAGCTATGTTCGAGAACTCATTTCTAAAACAATTAGTGATTACAAAGAAATTGGCAATATTGATCAAGATGATTCAGAATTTTTACTAGAAAATCGAATTTTCACAGAACCTAAATTCGCCACTGATTCTGGTCGTGCCAAAATGTCCGTTGTACCTTTACCGCCTTTAAAGGAGCCTTTATTAGAAGCTTTTGATTTACCGAAAAATGTTAAAGCAAAGGTGTTGATTTTAGGTTCAGGCCGAAGTTATGGGCAACATAATACGGTGGTATACAAAGAAGCTGATCGCTATCGAAATATGCCCCATCGTCATTGCATTTTGTTGAATTTAAATGATATTAAAGCTGGTGGTTTCAAGCCTCATCAAAAAGTAACTGTGCAGGGCGATCGCCAAAAATTAGAAAATATTGAAATTATCCCCGGTGCAATTCGTGAGGGGGTCGCCTTTATGTTTTATCCTGAAGCCAATTGTTTATTTAGTGCCAACACCGACCCGGACAGTGGTATTCCAGCCTATAAGCGTGTGCCGATTGCTGTCTATGCCCCATAAATCCATCTGAGTATGTTTAAAGGAATATGGTGGAGAGTCTGTACTGACAGCGATCGCCTTTTCCCGTATAATATCGAGAGCATTTTTATTTGAGTTTAATATTATGGCTTCTGCAATTATTCCTTTTGCTGGCTACATTCTTGTTTTCACTGGAATTGCCCTTGCTGGTTTCATTGGCTTGCGCTCTGCGAACATCATTTAATAATCAGAAAATATTATTTTTAAGCTGTCGAATTTTACTAAAGTGAATAGTAGGTTAGGCAGCTTTTATAATGTCTAATTTTTTAGATAATAAATAATCGCCAATGTCTTTATCTGTTGAATATTGGTTCGTTGATTTACAGAATTCAGAACAGCAGTCAGAAAAGCTCTTTTCTTTACTTAATGGTGATGAAAAAATAAGGGCAAAGTGTTTTAAGTTTCAAGAGTTGCAGCATAAATTTATTGTCGGTCGCGGTTGTTTGCGACAAATTTTAGGTTTTTATCTCCATCAAGATCCCGCAAAATTAAATTTTTTTTATAATCAATATGGAAAACCAAAGCTAAATAAGATTTCCTTTAATTTTTCCCATACTAAACAGTATGCATTCTGTGGTGTCGTGCAAAAAGAGGCGATCGCCATCGGCGTAGATATCGAGGCAAGGGAAAGACGTAATAATGTTTTAGCTTTAGCGAAACGTTTTTTTCATAGTGATGAATACATTTATCTAGAACAGATAAAAGCAGAAAAAAGACAAGCAACTTTTTTGCAGATCTGGACAGCAAAGGAAGCATATCTTAAGGCGAAAGGAGTCGGCTTACAGGGAGGATTAGATCGTTTTAAAGTTCAGCTGGAGCCAGAGCCTAAAATTATTACTCCAGAAAAACTTGATTGGTCCTTAAAGATTTTTTCAAAGGATTCTGACCATTGTCAGGCGATCGCCGTTAATTATCCCGACTGTGATTATATTAATCGTGGCTTTTGGAATTAGTCGAATGTTATAGCCATAGGCTTTTTAAGATTAAAAAAACTCAAATTTACAGAGGCAACTTAACCGTAAAATTTGTCCCTGCATTAACGCGACTAGAAATGTGGATACTGCCGCCGAGCAGTTCAACAAACTGTTTGACAATATTTAATCCCAAACCAGTGCCGGGGATATTACTAACATTATGTCCGCGGTGAAATGGCTCAAAAATAAATTTTTTATCTTCCGCTGTAATACCAATGCCTTCATCTTGAACTTTAATGGATAAGGTATTTCGCCATTTACTTATTTTTAGATAAATTGGTTTTTTAGGATCAGTATAATGGAGGGCATTGGATAGCAAATTGCTCACAATAGATCGTAGTAGGCGCTCGTCAATATTCATCATAATTTGACGATTACGACAGCTAAATTCGATGGGATATTGTTGTCTTGAAAAATCACCTTCTGCTAGTAATTCACGACAAAAACTAACAACATCTAAGGGCTTTGGTTTTACTTCTAAAACCTTGGCTTCGATGCGGCCAATCACTAAAATATCGTCAATAATGTGGATCATCCGCTCCACATTGGTGTTGATACTAGATAAATAATTTGCTTTTTCTTCAACAGATAGGTGTGAGTCGTAACGTTTTAAAGATGAAACGGAAAGTGTGATGTTATTGAGGGGGTTACGAAATTCATGGCAAACCATGGCGATGAAACGGGATCGCATTTCACTAAGTTCTCGTAGTTGTTGATTTGCCTGTTGTAATTTTTTTGTGCGCTCTAGGATTTTGCGTTCAAGTTCTTCATTTGCTTGTTCAAGAATTTGTTCGGCCCAACGTCTCTGGGTAATATCTCGGAAGGTTACTACTGCGCCGATGATGGTACCTTCTTCGTCTCGCATGGGGGTGCTGATATATTCCACAGGAAAACAGCTGCCATCTTTGCGCCAAAATACTTCGTCCATCACACGGTGGGTACTGCCATCTTTTAAGGCGGCATAAATGGGGCAGGCTTCGCGGGCATAGGTGCTTTGGTCGGCGTGGGAGTGGTGCATGACAGCATGCATGGATTTGCCAATTAGCTCACTTGGTGGCCAATCAATCATTTGTGCTGCGGCTGGATTGACGAAGGTGACATTGCCGTCGAGATCTAGGCCATATACGCCTTCTCCCACTGCGTTTAAAATTAGCTGATGTTGACGGCGTAACTGTTTTAGTTCTTTGGCATAGGGGGCGATCGCCGGTGACGGTGGAGTCGATGTCGTTGGTTGTGTGGCATCGTTTAAGGTCATAGCGATGGGGATTGGCGGTTTAAGGCTCTGGATAGTCGTGGCTGAGGTAAGGCAGTGCAACGACTTCAGCGGTAATGTTTTCTTCTGTTGTAACTATGGAGCCGACATCGCCGCTTTTGGTACGGACATAACCGAGGGCAAATTTGTCCTCTGGGTCAACACTTGTAATTACGCCAGCGCGATCGCCGTCAACGGTTAATTTTGCGCCGGGGGCGACAACTGCTGCTAATTTCAAACCAAATAATCGCTGTTTAACGCCTTTGTAGGTATTGAGGCGGGCGATGGTTTCTTGGCCGATGTAACAGCCTTTATCGAAGGAAATGCAAGACCAAAGTCCTGCTTCTAGGGGGTTGTAATCGTCTGTGAGTTCTGTGTTGGGGGCTGGTCGTCCTTGGTGAATGCGCTGTTTCTCCCAAGCGGTTTCTCCCATTGGGATTGCGCCAAGCTCGGTGATTTTTTGCCAAATATCGACAGCATTTTCAGTCGGAACAAATAAAGTAAAGCCTTCAAAACCCAGATCAGTTCCCGTCGCGCAAATCACCTCGATATTGTTAATGGCGATCGCCTGATGTCCTTGATCGGGAAATGTCTGCAAGGGTGTTTCAGTGAGTTTAGTCAAAATATTTTTCGCTTCAGCACCATACAAAGTCAGCACATTAAACTGCCCGGTAATATTTGTGATTTCGACTTTATCCATCGGAAATAGAAATCGGTCAAACCATTCCACTAAAAACTCGGTTTTGCTGGGGGAAACGGCCAACCACAATTCGTCTTGAAAAATATGGACTGTCGCGAGATCAATGGTACGGGCAGTGGAATTCACTAAAACGGTGTCGCAACTTTGTCCGGGTTGGAGTTGTTGAATTTGGTTGGTGCTTTGGTTGTGGAGATATCTTTGGCGATCGCCGCCCGTAAATTTCAAAAGACCCCAATGACTGCGATCGCCAATCACACACCCGGTTGTCAAGGCTTCACTAACCTGAGCATCGGTACCGAAGCTCATGACAGTACTACCAGATTCATTCAGAATTGCGCCTTGCTGTTGATGATACGTAAGCAGTGGAGTCATTATGCACTAATGGAAAAGAGTCACAGGATTACATTATGACAAGAAGAGAGGTTACACTGTCATAAATTATTTTTGCGTATATTCTCAGATTGCGATCGCCACTATGGATTTATTTCGTCAGCAGATTTTACCCTTCCTCATTTTGCTTATTTTCTTGCTTGCTTTAGGTATTGTCAGCGCGAGAATTTTTCTGCCGATGGATATGATGGCTCCTGCCCCCATTGGCTTTTTAGGCTAAGGGTTGGATTAGAACATTAATTATGTTGCCAGAGGGGTTTAGTTTAGATCGAGGAAGCACGGTGGATCGAGCTTTACTCCTCAGATTTTTGCATCGTAGTTACTGTGAATTTTATCCGGATACGGGCTTTGAACATTTACAAAATACGCTCCAAAATTATTTCACAGCGGCTACGCCGTTATGGTGGGTAAGAAATTCTGCGGGTGTTGCCGTCGGTTGTCTTTGGCTCGGCAATAGTATTGATCAAATTAGGGGCGATCGCCACAGCCATATTTTTTTGATTTATGTGCTGCCAGACTATCGTCGCCGGGGCCTCGGTTCCGCTTTAATGCAAACCGCTGAAGATTACGCCAAATCGCGCGGCGATCGCCACATTACCCTACAGGTGTTTACCGCCAATGAAACCGCCCAAGCCCTCTACCAAAAACGAGAATTTCAACCCTATTCACTTCTAATGAAAAAGTCTTTCTCCTAATTGGCAACAGACAATACTGCGTTGACACGGCAAAAGCTCGAAAGGAGAGGGCTTTATCGCTTGCATTGTCATTCTCCGCGTCTCCGTGTCCCCGACTCCCCGCGTCTTGATAACCCCCATAAAATAATATTGCCAATTCTTTTTCGCTGTCGGGCTAGCCAAGGTCACTGTTTTGTTCATAGAATAGTTGAAGCTTGGAGAGGTGGCAGAGCGGTTGAATGCGGCAGTCTCGAAAACTGTTTTAGGGTCAAACCTAACGGGGGTTCGAATCCCCCTCTCTCCGTACCGAGTCAAACCAAGGTGGCATCAGACTTTCAAGCGTTTTAGATGTCTTTGCAAGAGATTGAGCTGGGTTTGTAGATATGTAGTATCTACAGCTTGTCCACCATAGCGCCAGCTTAAATAGGCATCGGTGATTTCGGTAATGATGCCGACCGCTTCTGGTTGGTAATGGTGTTTTACTCTTCCTAAAAATTCTGACGGGGTCTGGCTATCTTTTTTGCCATCGCCTTTTAATTTTAGTTGCGCCAACATCTGTTGATAAAGCTGTTCCATCTGAGGGAGACGGGCAAATTTACGACGACCGAGCCAGCCACGAATTTGTTTGATCGAGAACCAAATACCCATCCCGACAAATGAGGCGGCGATCGCCCCCACAATAGTGCCGACAAGACTGCCAGAAACAAAGCGCCAGACACGAATAATCACATAGCCAATAATCTCAAGACTGGTTTTCCAGAGACCTTCAAAAAAGCCAACAATTGGTGGCGGCAACCAGCTGGCGACCCACTCCCAAAACCATGTCACAACATTAAAAGCCCCTGCATCTTCAAAGGAAGTCGGCACAATTTCATGGCCGGGTAGTGGATCAAACGTAAACCAGCCCTGACCCGGAAAATAAGCCTCTGTTACGGCGTGGGCATCGGTGTTGTGTACTAAATAATAGCCAGTAAAAGGATTAAATTCACCTTCACCAAAGCCTGTGGCAAATCGCGCCGGAATCCCGATTGAGCGCAACATAATGGTTAACACCGTGGCGTAATGGTCAGCGTAGCCCCCTTGATATTTAAATAAAAACGACTCAACGAGATCTTCTCCCTCTTCAAAGAAAGGTACTTCCTGCGCCGTCGGAAATCTTTGCTTCAAACCTTGAGCGAGATACAGCGCTTTTTCGTAGGGAATGGTAATTTCGCTATTGGAGCGGGACAAAATGTCTTCGGCAACTTCCCGCACTTTCTCTTCAATTTCCGGCGGCACTTGCAAGTATTTATCGGTAATGAGTTCAGGATACTCAGAGCCGGATTCTGCTAATTTAGCGCGATCGCGGTAGGGGACTTCCGAGACGACGGTATAGGTTAAACCTTCTAATAAACCTAAAGGCGATCGCAAATTTCCGAGGCGATCGCGACCAATTTCTTGGGTCGGAAAATACAGCTCAGAAGGATAGGTCATCGCCGGGACAATATTTGGCAAAGACTTAACCGCTGAGTAACTTTGAATGATTTTTTTTGTACGGACAGTGGGCGGAATGAGCGGCGATAGGAAAAAACGCCCTCCCCACCGGGATCGCTCCGTTAGGCTCAAATTACCCGCATCGGTAACCTCCCAGCCCTGTCCGGTGTAGTGGTCAAAGGCCATGACGCGCCAATAGCCCGGAGCCTGCGATCGCACTCGCATAACCAAAACCTTATCCATCTCACCACGGAGATTTTGATTGATCTTGTCGTTAAAGCCGTAATATTCGGTTTTATTCAGTTCGCCTTTGCCTTCGACGGGGCTACCGCCTTGTAAACCGTCCCCTTCGCCGTCACCACCGCCGGCATTACCATCATCAAATGTTGCACCGCCAGTACCACCGCTGTCATCATTATTGCGACTTTCGTAACCGGGGTTCGCCAGACTGCGATTTGTATTGTTAAACCTTTGATTAGCCGGAGCGTCATTGGGTAAACTAACGGGCAAAGTACTGAGCTGATAGCCGGGAAAGCGGGGCATCACTGCAAAAATCCCCATCCCTAAAACCAGAACAATTCCTAAAATTGCGCCCAATCGTTTGGGAGATAGGGGGGAGTATTGCAATAGGTTTTTGCGGATACTTTTTTGGCTACTGCGGCGCTGCCAAATGAGTTTTTCTAGGCTTTCTAGGCCAAGTCTTGAGCGATAATCTAAGACTAAAACGGGCAGGGCGATCGCCAAAAATAACAACAGAAAAGGCGCAAAAGCTAGCGACTGTGACACTGTCCCCGCCACCCCTATGAGAATGAGGCCGATCACCATCGAATAACCTAAATCCTTACGGCGCGGCATATCAAAACCGTGAAGGATCTGTAGCTGAATCAACAGCTCCGCTAAAACGAGACGAGTGTCGTTAAAGTTGGCATAGAGATTGCGAAAAAACAATAGCAACATTGCCAGCATCCCAATGGCAATGAGAAATTTGACACCAACATTTGAATCCTTTCTGCTTTTCCAACTCCATAACCCAGCCACAATGGTGAGGGGGACGGCAAAAATACTGACCGGCAAATTAAACCAACGTAATGACCACTGGGAAGCGATATCAGTGGCAATAATCCCGATAATGACGAGGATCTGCACCAATGTCCGCAGAATTTTTGATTCCTCTGGTGTTGGTTTTGGCAGATTACGAAGTTGAGCAAAAAGCTGGGTAAATGTCGGTTTTGTTTGGGACGGCGTGGGCTTAGATGTCATCGGCACAATGCACAGGCATTAATCAAAACTCTTCCCTAGACTAACTTTAATTTTTCATCCTTGCCCGGATGTTTCTCTCTAAAAAAAGGGCGATCGCCCTTGGCCTGCACAAATTTAAGACTGGGGCGATCGCCGTAGCGTAGCAATATTTGATGTATTTTAAATCACAAAAAAAGCAAACCCTGAAATTTACTTATTCGGTTGGGGAGTCATGCGGAGATAAGGTTTGATTTCCTTAACGCCCTTGGGGAATTTCGCCTTAGCATCCTCAGTAGAAATAGCAGGCGAAACAACGACATCCTCGCCATCTTGCCAATTCACAGGGGTTGCCACGCTATAATCATCCGTCAACTGCAGAGAATCCAAAACCCGCAAAATCTCTTGGAAATTGCGACCCGTCGCAGGGGGATAAGTGATCGTTAGTCGCACTTTCTTTTGAGGATCAATCACAAATACCGTGCGGACAGTCACCTTGGGATTTGCATTTGGGTGAATCATGTCATAGAGCGTTGCCACCTTCTTATCCGCGTCGGACAAAATCGGGTAATTTACAGCACAGCCTTGAGTTTCAGTAATGTCGCCAACCCAGCCATTATGGGACTCCGTATCATCAACGCTCAGGGCAATAACCTTGGCATTACGTTTAGCAAACTCGCCTTTCAGACGGGCGACCTCACCAAGCTCTGTGGTGCAGACAGGCGTAAAATCTGCCGGGTGAGAGAAGAGTACAACCCAGCTATCGCCAGCCCAATCATAGAAATTAAGCTCGCCTGCGGTGGAGTCTTGGGTAAAGTTGGGCGCTACGTCGCCTAATCGAAGAGACATAAAAGTTTGATGCTCCTGTTGTTATTTTGGCTACAAAAAATCATTATGACGCAACTTCCATAAAAACTGTCCCTCCGGCGATCGCCCGCAAGGAAAAGATAGAAGTCTCAACGTTAGACCAGCAATCATGAAGTTTTATTACCGTTCCTCAGGATCAAAAAATGGAAAGATGACAACAAACTACAAAAAATGAAATAATAGGCCAGAATTTTCCATGTCTGTGGCTTTAAATTTTGCTAAAGACCCGAATCTGAAATATACATATAAAATCATCAAAAGCTTAGGAGAAGACAATCGTAATGAATAGAATTGTGAGTGCAGTAATGGGGTTTGTCCTCATGATCGGCTGTGTGTTTTTTGCGGCTCAGCCCCAAGCCCAAGCTGTTGATTTAAGTAATGGTTTCGTTTCAGCAGCAGTACTTGGTGAGCGCGTTAACCCTGCTGATAAAGTCCTTAAAACTGAGTATGGCCAGAAACTCGACCTCAACAATGCCAACGTGAGATTGTTCCGCGAACTCCGTGGTTTTTACCCCACCCTCGCCCAACTTATCGTCAAGTATGGCCCCTATGAAAACGTTGAAGATGTACTTGAGATCCCTGGTTTGAGTGAGAGACAAATTGCGAAGCTTGAAGCGAATCTGGATCGTTTCACTGTCACACCTCCCTCTGATCTTTTCATAGATGGCCAAGAACGCTTGAACAATGGAAACTACTAAGTTACGGTTGAGGAAGTAGTATTTAGACTAAATTGCATATTTTCCAAGGGAACCTATCCAAATGGATGGGTTTTTTTGTGATTTATTTTGAGTTTTGTCCCTAGGGCTCAAGTACCCAACCCATGGAAATTTAAAGAGAGACATTTCGAATAAGCTTCAGAGCTAATTAATTAATTAATTTTCTTCCCTAAAGAACGTCAGTTATGGATAAGAATGTAGCCAAAANTTCTTTAGAGAAAAGGAGACACGGAGAGGGAGAGACACGGGGAAGCCACGAAAATTTGCATTTTTTGAAAGCTAGGATTGTTTGCATAGAAACATCTCTCGATCTCTCGCTCTCCCCTTCACCGCGTCGTACTTCCGAGCATGCTTAAGCAAAACTCACGTTAAAGAAGAAGTTTTAAGCGGTAACGCAATTTATGAAGAGCTTATCCCCGACTTTTCTAAGGGAAGAATACTGAAATTCCTATTGGAAACGTCTATAAGCTAAAGCGATCCATGGCGATCGCCCACTGATATCTGATATCTGATATCTGATATCTGAAAAGCGGATGATGGGACTCGAACCCACGACATTCAGCTTGGGAAGCTGACGTTCTACCACTGAACTACACCCGCATTACCTATGGAGATGTTTAGTATATCGCGGGATTTTTCAATATATCAACGTTTGTAATGTTGCGTTGCGAATCGTCTCCGTTTGCCCGAAGACACTAAACATCAAAGCTTCTCGGTAGAGTCGCTGGGCAGGATGAATGAGGAGATTACCCGCTCCACCAGAACTAATGAGGGCACATTGGGCATATTCTTGGGCGATCGCCACAACTTTGAGGCGAAGGTCTAATTGTGTGGCAAAATCTTTTTTTGTGTCTAGGGCAGTCACAATTTCACTGCGCAGTTGGTCTAATCTTTCCTGCAAAATGCGCAATTGAGATTGTTCTAATTTTTGTTGTAAAAAATCCACACAGCCATAGGCGCAACCTAAAGCAAAAAATCCATGCTTTAAAACATTTTGGCGATCGCCCCCTTGGATACTGCCAGCAGGTTTAATCACCAATATTTGCTCCGGTGTAATTAGCCAATTCTCTAGCTTCACCGCAACGGTTTGACTCGCTCCCATAGCCGCAAGCGCTAAAGGTTCACCGCAATTAATTGTGCCGCCAGAAATTTCGGGTGTGTTCTCCAGAGGGATAAAACAATAAAGCTCATCGCCATTGGGTAAAGTCGCTCCGGCGATCGCCTCTTGAAAAAAAGAGAAGCCCGTAACCCAAGGAATTGTCCCCGTTAATTCATAGCCCTTCGCCGTCGGTAAAGCCCTTAACATCGGTTGACCAGCCCGGCGAAGCTGGGAAAAACCAACCCCAACCTTTAATTTACCTGTCACCATTTGCGGCAATTTTTTCCGTTGCTCTTCGGAACCAAATCGAGCAATCATCGCTGCGGCACTTTGGTGCTGCGTTTGCAGGAAAGCAAGGATGCCAGATTTTCTTGCAATCTCAGTTACCGCTAAGCCATATTCTGTGGCGCTAAATCCCGAACCGCCCAACCCAACAGGCACTTTTAAACCCAATAGGCGGCGATCGCCTAAACCCTGCAGACACTGACCTAACACCTTCGGATTTTGATCTATCTCTTCCACTACCGAGGCAACACTTTCTGCCAAATAAACCCTTAAACTATGCCAATCACTTCGACTTTGAACCGCTTCAATCAAGGAACCACACCCAAAGATCAGAAAAACTTATTGTAAGCAACCAGAGCATTTCCAGCAGAAAATATTCCGTCAAATTCCCATAAAAAAAAGAGAGAAAGCCTTGGATTCCCTCCTCTCTAAAAACCTAAGTTTTTTCAATTTGTACTAAATGTCTTCTCAGACCACCGCAAGGATTAGTAGCTTGCACCGCGATACTTAAGATTTTTGTGGTGAACAACATTCAAACGCTTCTTCGGAGTGTGAGCGTGGAGTTCAGAACCACGGTACTTACCAATTGCTTTCCCTTCTTCTGCTTCAACAGTTACGGGATTGCGGTCGAAATGAATACCTCTGTAAGAGAATTTCATATTTTTTAGCTCCTCAAAATTTATATAAGTGGTTGATGAGGCGCGTTCCTTCGGGATATTTCCTTACTTCCGTCCCTTATTGCCAAATCAACTACATGACTGAGCCATAAGAGATGAACGTCTTATTTATGCTTTCTGTATAAAATTATACAAAACAAAAAAAGAGGTGTCAAATATGCGGAGCAATCATCGGTTTGCTCGTTAATGTTTCTTCATGTTGTAGTCCGGCAACGAAAGACTTATTCAGGTAAGACAAGGGTTGTAGAGGAATTTGCTAGGATTAGTAACTGCGTGTTTTTAGCGTAGTTGTCCAGTTTCTGAGTACCTATGGCAGAGTCGAAAAAAGCAATTAAGTTAATTAGTGATAACCGCCAAGCCAGATTTCGGTATGAAATTCTTGAAACATTAGAGGCTGGTGTTGCGCTAGTGGGCACAGAGGTAAAGTCCATCCGTGCTGGCAAGGTAAATCTCCGGGATGGCTATGTCCTCGTGCGTGGGGGTGAGGCATGGTTGCTGAATGTTCATATCTCCCCTTACAACATGAGCGCGCAATATTTTAATCATGAACCGAAGCGTGATCGTAAATTGCTTTTGCATAAAAAAGAAATTCGTCGTTTGATTGGTCAGCTGGAACAGAAGGGGTTAACGCTGATTCCTCTCAAAATGTATTTAAAAGGTAGTTTGGTCAAGGTAAGTCTTGGTCTTGGTCGTGGTAAGAAACTCCATGATAAGCGGGAAACAATCAAGCGTCGTCAGGATAAGCGCGACATGGCGAGGGCGTTAAAAAGTCGCTAGGGATTTTACGTTTATATGGGATGCCATAGGGGTTATCGGTGCTTAAGGTTCAGGGAAGGGAGGTCATATTAATAGGAAAAAAAGACTCTTCGTTTGGCTTGGCTGGCTGGCTAGCTTTTTCGTTTGTTGTGCATGGTAGTTTGCTTGGGATCTATCTGGCGATCGCCGCAACACAACGGAGTGAAAACCAAGTGGCAGTGGAGTTGCCACCCATTGAAGTGGTTTTGTTAGAGCCTCAGGAGGCAATACCTTTACCTCTGCCCACTGAGTCTCAGGCCACGTCACCAGCGCCTGCTTCGCCAAGCACTCTAGAGACTAGAAGTGAGTCACGGCAATCGGTTTCTGCTCCGGCAAAATCAACTGCCCCAAAATCAGCTGCATCGGTGCCTGCTCGATCTTCGTCTTCTCCGAGGCCGACTCCGACTCCTGTAAAAAATGGGCGATCGCCATTACCGATTTCGCCAACGCCAACGCCATCAAAAACGTCATCATCTAGTCCTTCCCCAAATCCGGTTCCAACACCCCAACGGGCTACGCCGCCCAGCCCAGCATCTCCGACTCCGGCTCCCAGCCCGACTCCAATGCCAACGCCTGCCGCTCCAGTTGTCCCCGCGCCAACTCCCCAGTCGCCATCACCTGCGCCGCAGCCTGTTCCCTCTCCAAAACCGCAACCGAGTCCGCCCCCGGCTCCTCCTGTTCCAGCGCCAGCGCCAATTAATTGTGTACAAGGCTGTGGCGATCGCCGCGGTAGTCTTAATGGCCAAACCGGTGTAGCCATTGTGCGGGTTGAAATTAGCCAATCCGGTGCAGTTGTCGCGGCAAATATTGTCTCTTCAAGTGGAAATAGCGCCCTTGATAATAAGGCAATCGCCGCCGCCCGACAAATGAAATTTAGTGCCCATAACGCTGCAAATAATCAATCTCGCCAAGTCCGCATTAATCTAGGCTCTTAAAAATAATCAAAATTCATATACCCAGGGCGATCGCCAAGAGATCTGTCAAACTGTATAAATCCATTCGTCAAAAAGGTGAATGTATCTTAATATTGACAGATAAGAGAATTAACTTTCTTGACAAAGAAAAGCCAAAAATAAGCAAGTAATATAGGAGGACATCTATGGCACTCGTCCCAATGCGTCTGCTCTTAGATCACGCGGCAGAGAACGGCTACGGCATTCCTGCATTCAACGTCAACAACATGGAACAGATTCTGTCCATCATGCAGGCTGCTGATGAGACCGATAGCCCTGTTATTCTCCAAGCTTCCCGCGGTGCGCGTAAGTATGCTGGCGAGAACTTCCTCCGCCACCTCGTTCTCGCAGCAGTAGAAAGCTATCCCCACATTCCCGTAGCAATGCACCAAGACCACGGCAACAGCCCTGCGACTTGCTACTCCGCTATCCGTAACGGTTTTACCTCCGTCATGATGGATGGCTCCCTTGAAGCCGATGCAAAGACTCCCGCAAGCTTTGAATACAACGTCAACGTTACCGCTGAAGTCGTTAAAGTTGCTCACTCCGTTGGTGCATCTGTAGAAGGTGAACTCGGCTGTCTCGGCTCCCTTGAAACAGGTCAAGGTGAAGCAGAAGATGGTCACGGTTTCGAAGGTACCCTCAGTAAGGATCAGCTCCTCACTGACCCCGACGAAGCAGTTGAATTCGTAGAGCGCACTCAAGTTGATGCTCTTGCAGTTGCCATTGGTACTAGCCATGGTGCTTACAAATTTACTCGTAAGCCCACAGGTGAAATCCTTGCAATTAGCCGTATTGCTGAAATTCACGATCGCCTCCCCAACACCCACTTGGTCATGCACGGTTCTTCTTCCGTCCCCCAAGAATGGTTGGACATGATCAACGAATTCGGTGGTGCTATCCCTGAAACTTACGGTGTACCTGTAGAAGAAATCCAGAAAGGTATCAAGAGCGGTGTTCGCAAAGTTAACATCGACACTGATAACCGTTTGGCAATCACTGCAGCAATTCGTGAAGCAGCGATGAAAGATCCGAAGAACTTTGACCCCCGTCACTTCTTGAAGCCTTCTATTAAGTACATGCAACAAGTTTGTAGCGATCGCTATCAACAGTTCTGGACTGCTGGTAACGCAAGCAAAATCAAGCAAATTGCCCTTGATGACTTTGCTGCTAAGTATGCAAGTGGTGAACTTGCTGCTAAAGCTGCTGTTAAAGCGTAGTTAATTAAGCATTATGTTTAGCTGAAGCCCACAAGTTCTTCCGCTTTTTGAAAAATCACATAACTGCATTTAGCCGGAGAATCAGATTCTCCGGTTTTTTTGTTATCAGCAAACCTAAATAATTTAAGTTCTACACCCAATTGAAAATACAAAATTTGGGACTTGTCTTTACAAAAAAATATTAACCATCTTGTAATCCTAGCTAAGGCTTCATGATCACGACATTAATCTCAGATTTGCTTAATTAACCATAGATTAAGATCTAATTAACGTCAGTTATGGATAAGAATGTAGCCAAAATTCTTTAGAGAAAAGGAGACACGGAGAGGGAGAGACACGGGGAAGCAACGAAAATTTGCATTTTTTGAAA
>NZ_MRBY01000048.1:8987-29314 GCF_001904615.1 [Limnothrix rosea] IAM M-220 | reverse complement strand
GCTCTCCCATTCACCGCGTCGTACTTCCGAGCATGCTTAAGCAAAACTCACGTTATCTTTAACCAAAATAACCAGAGTTCAGATTAAGTAAAAAACGACTTCTACCAAGACGAGCCCACAATTGCTACAGTTAGGCTAGTAAAGAAACTTAATAAATCAACGAAGATCTTTACATTTAAATCGTCTCAAGGAGAAAAGTATGCGTTCTACACTCACCGCTTTAACGACAGGTCTTGGTTTCCTCCTTTACGCTGCAATGGTTTTGCCCACTACTGTTCAGGCTCAAGAAGTCCCCTCCAGTAGCTCGACCCTCGAAATGGCTCAAGTTTCCGCTCCGAGCATTGTTGACATTGCAACTAGTGATGAAGTTTTTTCTACCTTGGTCACAGCACTGCAAGCGGGAGACCTAGTTGACACCTTATCTGGAGATGGTCCCTTTACCGTTTTTGCACCAATCAATCCTGCCTTTGCCGCTCTGTCTGAAGGCACTCTTGAAACCCTTTTGATGCCCGAAAACAAAGCATTATTACAAGAAATTTTGACCTACCACGTCATCAGCGGCAACATCACCTCTAGTGATTTAACCGAAGGTAAAGTCTCTACCATTGCAGGCAGTGACCTCATGGTTTCCCTAGAAGACGGTGTCAAAATCAACAACGCGAACGTCCTTGCTGCTGACATTAAAGCAGGGAACGGTGTTATTCATGTTATCGATGCCGTCCTGCTACCCCCTAGCGAGTCCACCGAGGCGACGGAAATGGAAGACTCCATGACAGAAGTTGCCGTGACAAGCCCAGTGTCAATGCCTGTCAGCCTAAATATTGTTGAATTAGCGGCTGGTAATACAACCTTTGCAACCTTAGTGGCGGCGGTAACGGCGGGTGATTTAGTCGACACCTTATCTGGAGAAGGCCCTTTTACTGTTTTTGCACCGACCAATGAAGCTTTTGCGGCACTTCCTGAAGGCACGGTAGAGACATTACTTATGCCTGAAAACAAAGCATTACTCCAAGAAATTCTGACCTATCATGTCGTGAGCGGTAAGGTGACTTCTGGTGATCTAACCGCTGGTGCTGTGCCTACGGTTCAAGGTGATAGTGTGATGGTTTCCCTAGACGATGGCGTTAAAATCAATGGTGCAAATGTCATTGCTGCTGATGTGATGGTTAGCAATGGTGTGATTCACGTTATTGACACAGTGATCATGCCGGAGGAGTAAGTTCTCTTTTGGGATAAATTTTGCATGAATTTCAAGTGTTATAAAAAGCAATAGCTAGGTGATTTTCCCACTTTGAATACAAGAGTTTGTGGCTTCACCTGAGTTCGGTTCAGGCTGGGGCTCTAATGATGAAACGGCGAAGGGGATAGGGTAAGAGGGAGACAGATTTTCCCTACTCACGGTTTTTGGTGAGAACAAGGTCAATATTTCCTTACTTCTTTATCCCCAAGTCTTCTTTTCTCTCAGGCTTTTGGGTGCAATTTTTATGGGGCCTAAGTAAATCCGAGCTTTCAAAAGATGCAAATTTTCGTTGCTTTTCTGTGTCTCCTTTTCTCTCAAGAATTTTGGCTACATTCTGATCCATAACTGACGTTATGGTAATTTTCTCGCGGTTATCCATCGAGTTTCAAGGGGTTCAGTGAGGAGCAAAGTTATGGCAATTGATTAGGACACAACGCCCGTTTGGGGGGAAGAGGCGATCGCCATATTTTTGACGGGGATACGTCCAGCAAGATAGGACAATCTACCGGCTTCTGTGGCTAAACCCATCGCGCGACCCATCTGAACAGGGTTCTGAGCTAGGGCGATCGCCGAATTAATTAACAATGCATCAGCACCCATTTCCATGCCCAAAGCCGCTTCACTGGGGGAACCAATCCCGGCATCGATGACAACGGGAATATTACTTTGCTCGATAATGATTTTGATATTGGCTTCGTTTTGAATGCCTTGACCGGAACCAATGGGCGAACCCAAAGGCATTACCGTCGCACAGCCTACTTCTTCGAGACGTTTCGCTAATAAAGGATCTGCATTGATGTAGGGCAACACCGCAAAGCCTTCTTTTACTAATATTTCGGCTGCTTCGAGAGTGCCGATGGGGTCAGGCAAAAGATATTTCGCATCGGGAATCACTTCGAGCTTGACGAAATTATTTTCCTCTTGACCTAAAAGTCGTGCCATTTCCCGACCGAGCCGCGCCACCCGAATTGCTTCTTCAGCCGTTTTACAACCCGCAGTATTGGGCAACATCCAAATCTTGTTCCAATCGAGGGCTTCTGCTAATCCTTCATGACCCGGAGCTTTCGTTTGAACGCGGCGCACAGCCACAGTCACAATTTCACAGCCACTAGCATCGACGCTGTCCTGCATGACCGGAATAGAAGGATATTTTCCTGTACCTGTCATGAGTCGCGATCGGAATGTCCGTCCTGCTATCACTAATTGGTCATCAGCGGGTAATGTTCCTAAATTCTTTTCACGGGGAGCAGCATAGAGGGTTGCGGCACCATTAGAACCGTTATTCATAGATTGATTATTCTCAAAAAAGCGTTGACAGGAAAAATGTTTTAGCAAGGGGTCATCTTGTCCAGTGCTTAGGCGATCGCCGATTAATTTGGCAGTGATAGGCGCTAGCAAAATACCATTGCGATAATGTCCGGTTGCGTAGGTCAAATTAGCGCAAGGAGAAGCTCCGAGGATAGGTAACTCATCAGCCGTTGCCGGACGATAGCCCCACCAAAATTCTTTAATATCCCAATCCTTGGCTTCCGGCAATAAACGAATCGTTTTATCCAGCAAATATTTGATGCCTTTGGGAGTATTGTTGGGCTGCCATTGCACCTCTTCTGCCGTTGCGCCGACGATTAATGTGCCGTCCTGACGGGGCACAAGGTAAATGCCATCGCCGTAAAGCACCCGTTTGAGGCTGTCTGGTGTGGACATCTGTAACGCCAACATTTGCCCTTTAATTGGATATACAGGCAAAGGCGTAATCTGCGCTGACCAAGACCCTGCCGCCAAAATATAATGATCGGCGGTAAACTGTCCTTGATCGGTTTGTATAGATTGAACTTTCCCTTGGGCTTGCTGTAAACCGAGGACTGTCACCCCTTCTCTGAGAGTTACATCAAGACCTTGAGCCGCCTGTAAAAGTGCTTGGGTTAATTGGCGATTATCCACTTGCCCATCTTCTGGATACCACCAAGCGCCAACCACCGACTCCCCAAGATTTGGCTGATAAAAATCAAGCTTCGTACGATTTAGCCAAGTGCCATTTTCCTGAGCGTTAATATTCGCTGGTTTCTCCTCACAGGGTGCAAAAATACCGCAGGGCAAATACCCGACATCCATGCCGCTGAGCTGTTCAATTTTCTGAGACCATGCAGGATAAAGATCCCGCGATCGCCGTCCCAATTCAAGCATAGCTCCAGTTAAGCGTTCTGCCTGCGGAGCCAACATCCCCGCTGCCGCGTGACTAGCCGCCTCAGTAAAACGCCGATTGAGCACCATCACCTGCCGACCTTGCTGTTGTAATTCGACGGCAATACTAAGACCAATAATGCCGCCCCCTAAAATCAAAATATCCGAATGCTCTGCCATAGCCTCTAACTACTTTTTCCTCGACGCATACTTTACGCTACATTCCCTATCAGTAAGCTAACCACTTTCGCAATAGAACGAAAAATCCCCATTCTGATGAACGAGGATCTTCACTTAAATTTTCACAAATAGTAGGTGGGTTACGCTTGCCATTGTCCCAAGAAGAGTTGTCTAAACCCCCTCTTACTTCACCACCCTACAGTTGATGTCTGATATCTGTTCACTGATACCTGATACCTGATACCTGTTCCCTGAAATTAGGCGATCGCCAACTCCTTCTGGGTACGACCAGTGAGCTTTTCAAACTCAGCCAACTCCTTCATTACTGCATCAAAAGCATCCGGAGTGAGGGACTGGGGGCCATCAGAAAGGGCTTTTGCCGGATTGGGGTGAACCTCGATCATGAGAGAGTCCGTACCTGCGGCGATCGCCGCCTTTGCCATGGGCAAAACAAACTGAGACTTACCAGTACCGTGACTGGGGTCAAGCATCATGGGGAGATGAGTCAAACTGCGGAGTACAGGCACCACAGAAATATCCAGAACATTACGAGTGTACTTACTATCAAAGGTGCGAATACCGCGCTCACAAAGGATGACATTACTGTTGCCTTCCGCGAGGATGTATTCCGCCGCCATTAACCAATCATCGATGGTCGCCGCCATACCACGCTTTAAGAGAACCGGCTTATCCTGCCCACCCACTTTCTTGAGGAGGGCAAAGTTCTGCATGTTGCGCGCCCCTACTTGGAGCACATCAGCAACCTCTGCAATTTTCTCCACATCAGCCGTATCCATCACCTCAGTGATAATGCCAAGACCGGACGCATCGCGAGCTGCAGCCAATAATTCTAGGGCACTTTCACCATGACCTTGGAAAGCATAGGGAGAGGTTCTCGGCTTGTAAGCACCACCACGCAAGAACTTTGCACCAGCAGCTTTCACCCGTAGCGCTGTCTCGACAATCATGTCTTCATTCTCAACAGAGCAGGGGCCGGCAACCACAACAACAGGATGGTTCGGGCCGAAGGTTACATCGCCGTTTGGTGTCGGGACAACGACATCACTATACTCGCCGTGGCGATATTCTAAACTAACTCGTTTAAAGGGCTTCTCTACACGCAAAACATTCTCAATCCAAGGACTCAACTCTTGAATTCGCTCAATATTAAAGGCCGCTGTGTCACCAACTAGACCAATGACAACTTTGTGGGCACCGACAATCTTTTCAGGAGTCAAACCCAACTCTTCTAGTTCACCGCTTAAGCGATTGATTTCCGCTTCTGGTGAACCAACTTTCATGACAACGATCATGCTTGTTCCTCGGAGATTACAACAATAAAAACTTGATTTTGTTTTTCTATGATGACGCTATAAAAAATAACTTGTCGGCGATCGCCATTGTTCTCAATATCGATGAATACATTGATCCTAGAGAAAATTTTGACAGCCGACAAAGCATATACGAGATATTTAAACTCGGAAACCCTAAAAAACCAAGGGTTAAAACTTTAAGATTTGCTGCGAGCCTCCTGTCGGCTTGCCTTCCATGCCTTCACCATGCGACCTAAATTTAGGACAAATTCATCACCGCCAAGAAGACTACCAGTGCGTTCCTCATCCCAAGATGTGGAGAGGAGACCATAGCTCAGACCAAGGACACCAATACCGAAAAACCCAAGACTGACAAGCAATACAGCGATACTTGGCAATTCAAGGATTTCATTAATCACAATGTAATAGGAAATCACAAAGGAACTAATGCCTAAGGCTGTCGGAATGCCGCAAAAGAAAGCCATCCGACGGATCATCCGCTGACTAACAGCTTCTGGGATTGTGCCGGAATCGCGATTATCTCTACGATTTTGGCGACGATTGTCAGTCTTCGTGGAGGTTTTCGCTGGTTTTGCAGCAGCGACAGGTTCTTTTTTGGGAGTCTTTTTTTTGGTCTGGCGCGGCTCAAAAGGTAGTGGCTCGCGAGGGGGTTCAGAGGGCATAAATCTTAAAAAACAAATGATTTCTTGACGTGCCGAAACAAATTCTAGCGACGGATACCGAGACGACCAATGAGTGCTTGGTAGCGTGCTTGGTCTTTTGCCTTGATAAATTGCAGTAGGCGCTTCCGCTTACCAATCATTTTAAGGAGACCACGACGGGAAGAGTGATCTTTCTTGTTTACTTTGAGGTGCTCTGTGAGCTGGTTAATGCGAGTGGTGAGGAATGCGACCTGGAGATCCGCAGATCCAGTATCAGTTTCGTGAATCTGATACTCGCCCATGAGTTCCTGTTTACGCTCTTGCGTTAAAGCCATAATTCCGTTGTGTTTAGAAAATAAAAATACAATTAATTGCAGTCTATTACCTTAACATCCTTTGCTAAGAAAGCCTATGGTTTTCGGCTCTAAAGTTTGGAGAATAAAGCTTTTGTAATGAAACACTATTTTTTACTTACCAGCCGCTAAAGGCATAGGGCTGGGACTCAGCCGCGGCGATCGCCTCCTCATTATTTTTTGCATCATCAAGGACACGCTCTTCCATACAAAATGTGGTGGTATTAAAGCCGCCAAAACGTTTTACTGTGCTGGTTCTGAGGCGAAGATTTTCATTGGCAAACCAGAAACGCTCATAAATGGTCATGGTTTCGTATTCAGTGGTGAGCACCAAACCTTCTTCTTCGTCGAGGTGATATTCGCCAGCAACGGGAACGATTTCCGCATAACCACGCTCGCGCAATAGTTTGCCTTGGCGGGGATTGTCAGCATCAGGAATTAGGGCAAAAACGGTACTTCCTTCGTGGTTTTCGTCGTCTTTATCCCATTGCATAGAGCCCGCCCAGGTGACGTAGGAACCGCCAACGCTATTGGCTGCGTCCATTTTGTGCATTTCGCAGATTTCGACAATGCGCTCGTCATCTTTTTCAAGGTTTTCTACTTTAATGTCAGAGCCACCCGCTTCGGCACGACGGAACGGCAGGTGATGGGTGACGCGCTTAGAACGCCATTTGCCTGCACTATATTGAAAAAATTCTTTGGCATCTGCAAAGCTCTGCATATCGGGAATTTCCTAAAAAAATCTTCTGATTAGCGTATTAGTTTATCCGGTCTGCCTTGGTGAAAACACCCTATTGTGATGAATTTGCTATAATTTTTTAAGAAATGTTTTATTTTTAACAGAAGTGTTGACAGGCTTCTTGTTCAATGTATCTAGGAACATACATGGCGATCGCCACTTCATTAGAAAAGGAGTAAGGTTATGTCTTCAGAAAATCAACTCTCGATCGATCAAAGGCTCAAAGTACAGATGTTTGAGATGAAAGCTCGCAACTTATCTTTGGAGCAGACCCAAGAGTTTTTACTGGAATTATTCCGTCAGATGATGGTTAAAGAAAATTTGATGGCAAAAATCACGGAAAGCTAATTTTTTTTCGCCTCAATCTCGGTCTAACTGTGTAATGTCCCTCACTTTATTGGAAGTGGGGGCATTTTTATGCTTTCAGTAACCATAATCCGCTAAAAGTCACATCGGAGTCATCGGGCTGCACCAACAAAAAATGTAATCCCTTGGCTGCCATTAGCCGCTGTTGGTAGCGTTGTCCGGCGGTGGCGATCGTCTGATCGTGAAAGGTTAAAGTGACCCAGCGTTGATCAGATTTATCGTTTAGTAATAATCCGCCAGCAAGATTTTTTTCGGTTTCTTGATAAATATGCGTCTGGGGTTTTCGTTCCGCAACCCAGCTCGCCAGTTGCATTGATTGTCTGCCGCCGTAAATCACCACACCGGGAATAAAGGTGTTGGAGGCAATGCCAAGATTAACGGGATTAAATTCGGGGGGCATCGAGAGAAACGGAATTGGGCGATCGCCAAACATATCCCAAAAATCTCCAGCCGGAATACTGGCAAACCGCCATTCTTCACCCCAAAGCTCATCGGGCAAGGGCTGCGGTGGTGCTGGCATTTGATCGTTCATGGTTTTTCAATTCATATTTTTTGTAGGGGTTTACCATGGTAAACCCCTACAGGAAAAGGTTTTAGTTAGATTATTTTTTTAGCAATATAACGTTTGAATCCATTCCCATTCACGGCGTAATCCTTCTGACAAGCTCACCTGCGGGTCATAACCCAAAATTGTTTTCGCTTTCGTCACATCAGCACTAGTATGTCTCGCATCTCCCCGCGCGCGATCGCCGTAATTTCGGGTAATCGGCTTGCCGACAATTTGGTCAATTTCATCGAGGACATCATTGAGGATCACCCGACTGCCACCACCAATATTAAAAATTTCACCTACCGCTTCAGGCGTTTTGAGTGCCAATAAATTTGCCTGCACCGCATCACTCACAAACGTAAAATCACGGGTCTGTTTACCATCGCCATAAATAGGAATTGTGGTTTCTTTAATTGCCGCCTTGAAAAATTTGTGGAACGCCATGTCTGGCCGTTGGTGAGGCCCGTAAACCGTGAAATACCGTAGCGAAGTCACAGGCACATTAAAATTGCGGTGGTATAAAAAGCACATCCGTTCCGCTGCCAATTTTGTAATGCCGTAGGGAGAAACCGGTTGTGGTGGAATCAGTTCAGAAGTGGGCATTGTTTCCGCGTTACCGTAAACCGAAGAGGTTCCCGCATAAACGAACCGCTCTAATGTGCCAACTTCCTTGGCCGCTTCGAGCATAATTTGAGTGCTATTAATATTGCGCTCGGTATAATCCCGAAAACCCTGTCCCCAGCTTGCCCGCACACCTGCTTGTGCAGCTTGGTGAAAAACAACATTGGCTTCAGAAAAGAGCGATCGCCAATCGAGATTTTGAATATCATCTTCCATAAACTGGAAATTCTTAAAATCCTTTAGAGCCGCAACATTTTGCCGTTTTAAATTCTGGTCGTAATAGTCATTAACTTGGTCAACTCCGATCACCTCTTGTCCCTGAGAGAGTAAAGTTTCCGCGAGATTAGAACCAATAAATCCAGCAACGCCCGTAACAATGACTTTCGACATATCTTCCGTGATGAATTAAAAAAATCGATGAATTAAAGGGTTATCAACGCTACCAAAGTAAATCACCATTTGAATTTTTGGTAAAGATTTCCTAGGGACGACCTTGTTATATTGTCTCAAGATCAAAATTGAGATTATCAATGCCAGAATTGCCAGAAGTCGAAACGGTGCGCCGTGGTTTAGAACAAATTACCACCGGAAAAACGATTACAGGAGCTGAAATTCTTTTGTCAAAAACCTTAGCCGCTCCTGAAGATCCCGATTATTTTCTGGGTGCTATCAAAGGATTGAGGATTGAGGCTTGGCAACGCTACGGCAAATATCTTTTAGGGCAATTATCGGACGGTTCCCATCTAGGTATTCATCTCAGAATGACAGGGAAATTTCTCTGGACATCTCCCACTGAACCCGTCCAAAAACATACGCGACTTCGATTTTTTATTGACGGCGATCGCGAGCTGAGATTTGTTGATATGCGCACCTTTGGACAAATTTGGTGGGTTCCGGCAGGGACAAAAGTGGAAACGGTGATTACAGGTTTAACGCGTCTCGGTGTTGAGCCATTATCCAAAGACTTTACGGTGAATTATTTGCGAGACAAATGCAAAAATCGCCAGCGCCCAATGAAAACTTTTTTGCTCGATCAGGCGATAATCGCAGGTTTAGGAAATATCTACGCCGATGAGTCTCTCTTTAAATCAGGAATTTTACCGACCCGCGCGGCTAGTAGTCTTAAGCCGAAAGAATTGAAAAAACTCCACGCCGCCATTATTGAAGTGCTGGAAACATCTATTTCCCAAGGCGGCACAACTTTTAGTGATTTTGTCAGTACCACCGGCACCAATGGAAATTATGGTGGTATGGCTCTAACTTACGGACGCACTGGAGAACCTTGTCGTGTGTGTGGCAGCCCAATCGAGCGCATCAAAATGGCTGGGCGATCGACACATTTCTGTTCTGTTTGCCAAAAGTAAAACTCGTTACAATCAGAGGCGATCGCCGCAGTCCTATTCCAGAAAATAATCACTATCAATTTTTTTGATTTTGTAAACCTCTGCCGTATACAAACCAACATCGCTATCGATCATTAATTGCACTAGTGTCTTGCCGTTAATCAGAATGATTTTGGAGTCGATCGTCTGGGAATAATCAATCGCTTCTTTTGTGAAGTTGGACGTTGTGATAAAAATGCCTTTTCTTGCCCGTTGTCCCTGCAATGCACCAACAAATTTCTGGATTTCAGGTCTGCCAACATTGCCATCCCAACGTTTTGCTTGAATGTAAATGACATCAAGCCCTAAACGATCTTCTTTTATAATGCCGTCAATGCCGCCATCCCCAGACTTGCCAACCACTTGACCTGCTTCTTTTCTAGAGCCGCCGTAACCCATTGCCAATAACACATCGATCACCAAATTTTCAAAAAATTCTGGTGAACAGCTTTTAACTCGGTCAAGAATATCTGTGGCCAACTCCTGCTGTATTTGCCGAAAACCTTCTTCTAAAATCTCTTCTGGAGTATTAGCGACATCATTAACTTGGTGGGACTTTGAGATCGTATGTGATGATTCTGGTGCAACAAATTCAAGATATTCGGGAAATTTCCTTAAAAATTTAGAGGTTATTTTATTCGGTTTTTCTTTTAGTACCTGGATGCCTTTTTGAGTTATTTGATAATAGCCACGACGAGGATATCGGACTAATCCAGATTTTTTAAGATGTGTTCCTGACCAGCCCACACGATTGTCAAATCGTGGTTGTTTTCCACTGGGCAATAGTTCCTGTTTCTCTGTGCTATTGAGTTCAAATTTCTCTGCTAAATATTCAATCGTCTCACGCAAAGAATGTTCATTACCGTCACCTAAATATTGTAAAAGAGGCAACATTAGAGTTTGATAATCGGGAATCGCCATTAAAATTCAGCAACTAAAAAATATTTATTTTTGGCTCGTGGTCATAGGATTACGAATTTTCCAAATAAAACTAGAGGTGAGATTTGTGATGATGTGGGCAATAACTGGCACAAAAAGATTGCCGGTGGCGATCGCACTAAACCCCAGCACAAAACCAATTACCGTCGCCCAAACGGCGTAAGACCACTGCTGTGCGCCGCTAATGTGCAATACACCGAATAAGGCACTAGAAAAAACTAAGGCAATCCAGCCAAATCCTAAGCCGGGCAGCATAATGCCGCGAAATAAAAACTCTTCACTGAGGCCGGGCAATAACCCCAACCACACCACATCCGGGAGAGCTAAAGGTTTAAGGACAAATTCTAAATAGGTATTGACACTTTGACGATAATCTTCCCACAGCGCATATAAAATGCTACTCATCATAATGATGCCTGCGGCGATCGCCCCACCTTGGAGAAAAGCTGTCGGGGTAATTTCCCAAGGCAACAATGCCACATTGCCGATCATGCGCCAGAGATTACCGACGATAAACAGTAGCAGCGCGGTAATACCCATGAGCAGCAGTACTTGCTGGCGGGATAACGGCTCAAGTTGAGGTTGATTAGACTGATGATTCACAAGGAAAATACCTAAATTTCTCTAAGGGGCGGGACAGTCGTACTCAGGCTACGAAAATCAAGTCCGGCGCGGTGGGCAACAAGAATGCCAATTGCCTCTAGGTATGAGTCTACTCGACAAGCCTGAATCCCAACTATTTCCGGAAAAATGCTTAATGCGGTGTCATTTTCGTTTACAGCAATAATTAAGGTTTTTGTACGACTGAGACTCAGTACTGCACTCCCACCACAAGCACTGGCGGGGATCACAAGGCTATCCACTGCATCCGCCCAAATATGTTGATCACTTAATGTTTGGGGATTTTTCTTGACAATAAACTGTGGTGCGCGACTCAAACCAGCTAAAACACAGGGCAAAAAAGTGTAGCCCAATTCTTCTGCCGCCGCTTTCGGAGATAAGTCTGGTTCAATGGGGATCGGCGCGAGGGCTGGGGCATGGGCACAGGGAATCTGGAATTTTTTGACGAGGAGGTGGGAAATGACGGCTTCGGCTCCGGCAAGGGCATCTACTCCCGCACCTTGACGATATTGGGCGAGCATCTCGCTATCTTCGTCATCGGGAAATCTGGCAACGACGGCGATCGCCTCGACTTTTGCTTCCTGAATTAACCTTTCCGCAGCGCGCAATAAACTCCCCACATTTTCAATCGTGCCCCAGCTTGCTCCAGACTCTGAGAGTTTGAAGGTGACATTGAGTGGTGCATCGGTCACGACGTAGTCGGTAACGGATAAACCCAAGGTGGCGCGACAGGCATCGGCTGCTTGGATATGACGTACGCGTAATTCCTCTTCAATCCCTTGATCAAGAATCATGCCCACCCGATTTTGCCGTACAGGTTTTAAGCCCCAATTTCCCGCCGCAAACTGATCTAAGCCATAACCTTCCACATAGAGGGCATTGGGCATATGCCAAAAAAGTTGTGCGCCATTCAGCACATTGGGATGGGTAATCAGGCGATCGCAGACCTGAGCAACAAGCCGAGCTGTCGGTAAACCATCGCCCGCATAGCCCCCAATTTTTGCCCCAATCCCCGTCGGGATAATCATCATCGTGGTGTAGGGCTGGGGAGAGCTAGGAAACATGGGCGATCGCATCGGCAACTCACAGTGAAAACTTAACAATAATGCCAGTAAAGAACCCCACAAGTCATTTAGAAAACGTTATTTTTTCCACAAAAATCCCACTCTAGGATTAGATCAGAATAATCTTTCCGTCGTAAAAACTATGCCTCCCGAATTTAAATTTGAACCCTACACCACTTTCTATAAACCCCACAATGCCTACTGGCTCGCCCGTGCCGCCGGTCTTGCCTATACCCGCAAAGCTTCGGATGATGCATCCCCAGACGGCAATGTGATTTTACGGGAGCTGAAGGCATGGGATGTCGGCTTTAGTGAAGTAATCACTTTCAACAACAAAAGTAGCCAAGCCTTTGTCGCAAAACACGATGGTGGTGGCATCTTTGGCTCACCGGGCTTTGTAATTATTGCCTTCCGAGGAACAGACGAAAAAGCAGACTGGGCTGACAATCTGGGGGTATGGGCTGTGGATTTTCCAGCGGAGCGGGGAGCTGCCCCCCTAGGAAGAGTGCATGGGGGATTCTATCGTGCCTTTCTTGATATTTGGGAAGACAAAGGGCCAGATGATCAGTTCACCATGCAAGAAGTCCTTGCCCGCGATGATTATCGTCGCAAACCATTTTGGATTACGGGACATAGTCTCGGTGGGGCGCTAGCTTCGGTTTGTTCGTTTAATTTCGCCTACTATGATGTTCCTTTTTATGGCACTTATACGTTTGGGCAGCCGCGACCCTCAAAGCGAGACCTGAAGCGTCATTTTGATGCGGAGGCGAAACAGCGCTATTTTCGTTTTCAAAATAATAATGATGTCGTTTCGCGTGTGCCGCAGCGTCTAGCGGGATACACCCATGTTGGGACTTTTCTCTATATCGACAATGAGCAAAATCTCACGTCGGATGTTGGGGCTTGGTTTCAGTTTACGGATCGGGTCGATGGTCTCAAGGCCTTTGTCAGAGAACGGGCACAGGGAGGGGCATTCCGCGACCATGACATTGCTCAGTACATTGAGGCATTGGAGAAAAATATTGGGAGAAATCCCGCAGGTCTATAGGCCATAGGGTTTGTTTCTCAGGACTTGGGGAGGCGATCGCCCTGTTGTGGGAAACCTTTCTGAGTCCTGTTGTGGGAAGCGACGGACAGTGCGATATACTCCACACTGACATCTCCCTAAAGAAATTTTTTTAACGATGGTAGCGGTAGCAATTCTCGCAGCAGGCAAAGGCACTCGGATGAAATCGGATTTGCCAAAGGTTCTTCATCTCCTCGGTGGGCGATCGCTGGTGGAACGTGTCATTGAGAGCTGCGACCTGATCGCACCTGAGAGGGTTTGTGCCATCGTCGGTTACCGTGCCGATGAGGTAAAAACGGCTTTAGCCCATCGCTCTGAATTAGAATTTGTCGAACAAAAAGAACAGCTTGGTACGGGTCACGCAGTGCAGCAATTACTGGAGCCGTTTAAGGATTTTTCTGGGGATGTGTTGGTGCTCAACGGGGATGTACCTTTATTGCGCCCTGAGACGATCGCCGAATTTGTAAAAGTCCATCAGGATAATCAAAATGACGCAACGATTTTAACGGCGCAACTGCCTGACCCGACGGGTTATGGTCGGATTTTCTGTGATGAAAACTTAATCGTGAGCCAAATTATTGAGCACCGTGACTGTACTGAAGAGCAGCGCCAAAATAATCGCATTAATGCTGGGGTGTATTGCTTTAAATGGGAGACCCTTGCGGAGGCATTACCGCAACTCACCACCAATAATGATCAGCAGGAATATTACCTCACTGATGTGGTGCTCCACTGCGACAAAGTGATGGCGATGGATGTGGCTGATGCTCAGGAAATTAGCGGTATTAACGACCGTTTCCAACTGTCCAATGCCTATTCGATTTTGCAAAATCGCATTAAAACAAAATGGATGAAGGCGGGGGTGATGATGCTCCAACCGGAAACAATCACCATCGACGATACGGTGCATTTAGAGCCGGACACCGTCATTGAACCGAACTGTCATCTGCGCGGAACCACGACAATTCAAGGGGGTTGTCATGTTGGCCCCGGTAGCTTTATCGAAAACAGTGCGATCGCCGCGAATTGCACCATTATGTCGAGCTATGTGATCGATAGCGAAGTGGGCGAAAATACTCGCATTGGCCCCTTTGCCCATTTGCGGGGGAAGGCTGTTGTGGGCGATGGTTGCCGCATCGGAAATTTCGTTGAAGTGAAAAAATCGGCGATCGGCAATGGCTGTAATATGGCGCATCTTGCCTATATTGGCGACGCGGAACTGGGTCAAAAGGTAAATATTGGCGCGGGGACGATTACTGCAAATTATGACGGGGTCAATAAACACAAAACTGTGATCGGCGATCGCAGTAAGACTGGAGCCAATAGCGTTCTGGTTGCGCCGATTAATATTGGTGAAGATGTCACAATTGCAGCGGGTTCAACCATTACCAAAGATGTGGAGGCGGATTCCCTAGCCGTTGCCCGCGCTCGTCAAAAAGACATTAAAGGTTGGACATTAAAATCCTAATGGGTTGCGCAACTCTCGGACATCCCTGACGGCCTAAGGCCACCTTTTCCAAGGAAGGGTGTGGGAGACTCCCTAGAAGTTCTTCGGCATGATTATAAATTGAACATTTCACAAAGGACTAAATTTCGACGGAACAGATGATTTTCGGGAAGATTTTCGTTTTTTTTGCTCCAAACCGCTCCTGTCTTTCTTTATAATTGCTGGAACGGAATTTTGTTGTGGATTAGGCGATCGCCATGAATTTGAGAAAAAAAATTAGATCGAGCAAATTAACTTGGTACATTACGGCACAAATCGGTGTATTGATGTTCCCTTTTGGTTTGTGCCTTTTGGGTGAATCGATCACCCGGCGCATCAATGGTGAACCTTGGTTTTGGTGGGGCACGATCAGCCTTGCGGTGATTAATGCGGGTTTAGGTTTGATGATTGAAAGTGGTCTAATCGGCGGCTATCCCGGTAATAATTCTGAGGGTGAATCTACCGAAAGCTAACCGATGACTTTTTCTCCCCCAACCCGGCGATCGCTCCAACTAGATAACGAAATTACTCTGTCCTATTTTGAATGGGGGCAAGGCGGCGAACCTGTTTTGTTACTCCACGGCCTAGCAGACAATGGCTTGGTTTGGGCAAAGTTGGGGGAGGCACTCCAGCAGAAATATCATGTGGTGGCTCTCGATTTGCGGGGACATGGTGACAGTTCTAAACCGGAGTCGGGTTATCTTTGCGATGATTATATTGCCGACTTTAAAGGTGTGTTTGCCAAATTTAGTTGGTCAAAAGCTCATATTCTCGGTCATAGTTGGGGCGGAAAATTGGCGGCGATTTGGGCAATGCGCGAACCTGAATATTTCCGCAGTTTGATGTTGGCTGATCCGTTTTTTAATAACAAAATTCCCCAATGGTGGACGCTTACCTTTCCTATTGCATATAAAGTGTTGCCTTTTCTCAAGCTCATGGGTGAATTTCCCAGTTACGAAAAAGCAGAGGCGATCGCCAAAGGGTTAAAGCAATTTCGTGGTTGGAATGAATGGCAAGCTGCAATTTTTAACGCCAGCATTGAACCAATGGAAGCTGGCAAATATCACAGCAAATTTGTGAAGCGAGCCTGCGATGAAATTTTTGTAGACGTGATGCAAGAGCAAGGCGTTAGTCATCCCAGCGATTTACCGAGTTTGTTTATTCAACCCGAAAAAGGCTTAAATCGCGTCAGTTTTCAGGTTGCATCCTACAAGAAAAATCTTACGAATCTCACCTGGCAAACGGTTCCCGGCAACCATTGGGCACATATCGTCGAACCAGAAGCATTTAATCAGGCGATCGCCGATTTCCTCATGCAACTCTGAAAAAGAGACGAAAAAGAGACACGGGGATACGGAGACAAAGGGACACGGCGACACCACATATTTTTTATTTTTGAATCCATGGGATTTTGTGATCTGAGTAAATTCTCCCTGTCCCCTTCCTCATGCAACTCTGAAAAAGAGACGGAAAAGAGACGAAAAAGAGACACGGGGATACGGAGACAAAGGGACACGGCGACACCACATATTTTTTATTTTTGAATCCATGGGATTTTGTGATCTGAGTAAATTCTCCCTTTCCCCTCTTCACTCTCTCACCGCGTCCCCCTTTTCCAAACGCAATTGATTTATGATCGACGGAGAAAAAATTAGAGTTCCCTGCCGTGAAATTCGCTTTTATCCTCGATCCCATCGCCAAACTTGATCCCGGTCATGACACCACCGTTGCCTTTATGGAGGCCGCCCAGCAGCTCGGCCATGAGGTTTGGATTACCCAGATCGAAGATTTAAGCATTATCAAAAATCAGGCTTGGGCAACTTTACAGGCTGTCACGTTAAATCCGGTCAAACTAATTGATGGACTGTGGCGTGCTGAAAAGGAATGGTTTGAGCTGGGCGAAAAAAAGCTGATGCCCCTCACGGAAATGCAGGCGGTATTTATGCGTAAAGATCCGCCCGTCGATACGCCCTATCTCTATGCCACCTATATTTTGGATTTGGTTGACCCGACAAAAACTCTTGTGGTGAACAACCCCCAAGGCATTCGCGCCGCCAACGAAAAAGTCTATGCGCTTAATTTTGGTGATGTCATTCCCACGACGATTGTGACCTCGCAGAAATCCGTTGTGCGGGAATTTGTGGAGGAAAAAGGCGCAGCAGTAATTAAACCCCTCGGTGGTAAAGCGGGGGAAGGGATTTTGTTTTTACCGAAGGGCGATCGCAACTTTAACTCTCTTTTGGAAATTAGTACCAAACAGGGCACAGAACCCGTAATGGTGCAAGAATTTTTGCCTGCTGCGAAGGATGGTGATAAACGCTTAATCGTCCTTGATGGTGAGCCAATCGGTGCGGTAAATCGGATTCCCACAGGCGATGATTTTCGCGGGAATATGGCCGTCGGTGGACGCATTGCCCAAGTGGATATTACCGAGCGCGATCGCCACATTGCGGCAACGGTAGCGCCGAAACTAAAGGAAGATGGACTGTATTTTGTGGGGCTAGATATTATTGGCGGTAATCTCACAGAAGTGAATGTCACCAGTCCCACCGGAGTGCGGGAAGCAGATCGCCTTGATGGACTTTCCCTCGGTAAAAAAGTAATGGAATGGACAGTGGCAGAGGTGAATAGTTTGTAGGGGAATAAAACTTGATTTCGGATAAGTGGGGCAAAGTGTAGTTCAACTCAGGAGGGTTAAGACGATGGAAGAGTTATTAGAACTCAAGGGATTTTTGCTCAGTGGGAATATCGCCGATGCGTTGCTATTGGTGGAGGAAATGACGGAGATGAGCAAAGATGACAAGCTCAACAAAATTTTTAGTTTCAGCATTATTTTATTACTCCACCTGATCAAGCAAAAAGCCGAGAGTCGCTCTACCCGCTCATGGGAAATTTCGATCTTTAATTCGGTCAAACAAATTCAACGTACGAACAAACGACGCAAGGCGAAGGGAACCTATCTAACTCTGGAGGAATTACGGGAAACCCTAGAGGATGCCTATGAATCTGGACTGAGACAGGCAGCTCTAGAGGCGTTTGAAGGCAAATATGAGGCGGATGAGCTGGCGGCTATGGTTGATCAGAATAAGATTATCGATCAGGCGATCGCCCTTATTTCTGGGGACGAAGCTTAGGGGGAATTTTTTTGCAAATAGCTGTAACTGCTCATCGGGACTTCAATTACACTAAATGGCATAGCGTTTGTAATTTGTGATTTTGTAGGGCAACTATGGAACCTCTCTCGGCGATCGCCATCACGTCTTTAGCTTTTCTTGCCACCAAAGCCGGGGAAAAAGCCCTCGATAAATCCCTCGATGCAGCATGGGATAAAGCAAATCTTTTACGGAAAAAGATTTGGGATAAGTTGCGGGGAAATCCGACTGCAGAAAATGCCCTAACTCAAGCTGAGACGGGTGATGAAGATGCACTGGAAAGCGTTGCGGATTCTCTCAAAATTGCGATGCGTGAGGATCAAGAATTTGCCGAAGAGGTGCAGCAACTTGCCCAGCAAATTACGCAGATCGATCAGATGCAAGGTGAGATTTTTAATGTTTCTGGTGGTGAAGTGAATTTTGTCAAAGACAATAAGTCTCCTGTGATTCAAGGGGGGAGCGGTCACCAAATCACGTTTAATATCAATCAATCTGATTGAAAGGATTCGCCGGAGCAGGTTCCGGTTAAACAAAAACTGGACAATTTAGAAGCGGGTGTTGCGGAGTTCGTCGGGCGAGAAGCGGAATTTCAGCGCATTGATGAACTGTTTGAGGAGCAAGATGGCAATCTGCCTATTGTTCTCGTTACTGGCATGGCGGGAGTCGGGAAAAGTGAACTGACTTTGCAGTATGCAATTTCAAAACGCGCACTAAACCAGTTTCAGGGGGGAATCGCCTATCTTTCTGCGGCGAATTTTCTGGATGATTTACAGGATTTTGTTATTGCAGCACAGCTTAACGACACAACAGATTTCCGGTTATTAAAATCACCGAAAGCTCAGGCAAAGAAAGCTTGGGAGCTTTGGCAGGAATTTTGTACCTCAATGTCAGCTCAGGCGTTGATTGTGATCGATGATGTCAAAGATTATCAGGCAGAGATTGCTGATTTTTTACCGCAAAGTTCTGAGGAAACATCGCCTTTTCGGATTCTCTTAACTTCAAGGGAGCGCTGGGAAGATTTGGCGGCTTTTGAGCTGGAGGAGCTAAAGCTAGAGGCAGCGGTAGAGATGTTTTGTCATTGTGTGGGCAAAAACCATCAAGATCGCGTCGACGGGCAAATAGCGACAGTCGAAAATCTCTGTGAACAATTAGGGAGATTACCTTTAGCTTTGGTTTTGGCGGGAAGTTGGCTCGGTGTGTCTCAGTCAGGGCGGACAGTGGAGGCTTTAGTTGCAGCGCTGAAGGCGGAGGGCTTAGAGGCGGAGCCGTTGACGATCGGTAAACAGAAAACACTAGAAACGCGAAAACGTCAGGAAAAAGGTTTAAAAGCAGCATTTCAGGTGAGCTGGCAGCAGTTAGAAGAGTTCGATGTCTCGGCACAACAGCTCGCAAGGGTACTGAGTTTATTCACGGCGGGAAATGTGGACTGGGAACTGGTGGAGGCAGTGGTGGCTTGCTATCCGATAGAGTTACCGACAGCTACACCGAAAAGGCTAAGTCTATGGGAAAGGTTCAAGAATTGGCTACGGGGCTTGTTTGGGAAGCGTCATCAGCCAGCAGAAAAGAAAGAACGACCAACAGCAAAAATTTTAGATTTGATGGCGGCGAGAGATTGGCTGCGGGATATGAGTTTGCTGCGGGAAGTCAAAAAAGGTGAAGTCTATCGGGTTCATGCCCTACTTCATCAATACTTTGGAGATCAGTGGACTCCGCAATTAGATCGGCAGGGGTGGCAACTGGCTTTTGTAGAAGGACTCAGTGAACGGGCAGCAGAAATTCCGGCGAATGCAGACTGGGAACTGGTGACGGCATGGCAATCTTTGCGACCGTATTTTAAACAGTCGATGGCGGTGGCCGATGAGTTGCTTCAGACCATGGAAAATCCTGAGGTGCGGCAACGATTAAAAACCCAGAGATTAAAACTACAAGGTGGAGAGTTTCGACTAAATCAAGCACCGATCTTTGCAAATACATTTCAGCAGGCGAAAGAAGCTCACCAAAGGGCAAAAGCAGCTCTAGCGAATGGTCAAAGTGAAGCAGCAAATCAATATCTAAATAATGCTTTGTCGGGATACAAAAGGGCGATTGAACAAGGTCGTCAGGCACTACCTAAAGAGAGTTTGACTTTAGCGGGATACCTCAACGAAATTGCGCAATTCTATGATGAGGTGGGTCACTACAGTGATGGCATTCCCCCTGCGGAAGAAGCGTTAAAGATTGTCCGTTTAAAAAAAGCCAAGAAGAAAACTATCGCTCTTTATTCCTCTTGGTTGGCAAGATTGCATGAGTCCCAAGGGAAATATGAAGCCGCCGAACCCCTCTACATTGATGCCCTCCAGATGTGGAAAGAATTGCTCGGCGATCGCCATCCCTCTGTGGCGACTAGTCTGAATAACCTCGCCGGATTGTATG
>NZ_MRBY01000048.1:0-8930 GCF_001904615.1 [Limnothrix rosea] IAM M-220 | reverse complement strand
GGAAAGAATTGCTCGGCGATCGCCATCCCTCTGTGGCGACTAGTCTGAATAACCTCGCCGGATTGTATGTTACTCAAGGGAAATTTACTAAAGCTGAATCTTTCCGTTTGCAATGTTTAGAAATCGAGCTAGAAACCTTAGGACAGGATCATCCACAGGTGCAGCAAAGTCTTAATAATTTTGTTGGTTTACTTCAAGCTGCGATGGAGGCAGAAGCATTAGACAAATTAAGCGATCACCCCATCACTCAAGGTCTATTGAAACAACTTCGAAATATAGATGAAACGTCCGCTTAGGATGAGTAAAGCGAGGCACAATTTATCGCAATAAACCCACTATTTTCATCGAGCGTCACCCATGATTTTTTAATCTTCATAGCCTTCTGTAGGGGGCAATCGGAATTGACCCAGAGACTACTTTTCCAGCCCACGAATCTGTCATTGATTGCAACAGTTAACTGTGGGCATTTCCCGAAATGCCCCTACACAAATCATCGATATGGCTAAATACCCCAAAAAGATGCGTAAAGACGGACAGAAATTTTCTTCGACATTTAAAATATGTGTAGCCCCACTGCATTTAGGCAATGACGATGACCCCGAAAGAACAACTCATCCAAGAAGTCGAAGCCTTTCCCGATGACCTCCTTGCCGAAGCCCTCGACTTTGTGCTGTTCCTCAAAAAACGCTACATCGAAACCGATATCACCCCAGAAGAACAAGAAACGATTCTCACTTCCCAGACCGCCTATGACCGAGGAGATTATCTGACCCTCGAACAATACGAAGCAAACCAAGCATGAGCTATCAGATCATCATCCCGAAGCCCGTGCAAAAACAGCTCAACAAATTGCCCGCACAACAAAGAAAACAGGCCATTACAAAAATTCGTTCCCTTGCTGATGAACCGCGACCGAATGGAGTCAAAAAACTAAAAGGCTACGATGACTCTTATCGTGTGAGATTTGGTAATTATCGAATTATTTACAAAGTCCAAGATCAGGAATTAATCGTGTTGCTATTGAGTGTCAGCCACCGCAAAGATGCTTACTAATATGCAACAAACACCTTACCTTGTCTGCAGCATCAACTACTGAGACTCCTGACTGCCTAAGACATTCTTCCCCAAGGCAAGACACAAGCGATCTTGCTTTTCTGCTCGACCTTACCATTGCTCTCTAAAGTTTTTCTCGTGCCAATAACCGATTAATTTATAAACCAACTTTGCCGCCGTGTACTCCGAGACGACATGTCCCGCAATCGGCGCTAACTCCATCACATCGCCCTCTTGTCTGAGTCCCAAGGGAAATATGAAGCCGCCGAACCCCTCTTCATTGATGCCCTCCAGATGACGAAAGAATTGCTCGGCGATCGCCATCCCTCTGTGGCGACCAGCTTGCATAATTTAGGTACACTTTACTATCAACAAAGCAAGTATTCGCAAGCACAGGAATTCATCAGTCAAGCTGTCGAGATTTTGCTCCCTGTCGTCGGAGAGCAGCATCCAAACGTTCAAATCTCTTTGTGGTACCTAGATCAGATTCAGCAAGCTATCCTTGAGCAAGACAGTTGATGTTGTTATCCAAAGGCGAATGCAGACTCTCCCCATTTCATTCACCGAAGCAGACATACAAGAATTTTGCGAGCGATATTTTGTTGAGCAGTTAGCACTCTTTGGTTCAGTGTTGCGGGATGATTTTGGTGTGGCAAGTGATGTTGATATTCTTGTTCATTTTCCACCAGAAAAAACACCCAGCTTTTTTACCATGAGCGAGATGCAGGATCACCTCACAAAGATTTTTGGACGCACAGTCGATCTCCGCACTCCAGAAGAACTTAGCCCATATTTTCGCGAGAAAGTCCTAGCGACGGCACTGGTGATTTATGACAAAAATTGATGATCTCACTCGCTTGCGCCATATGCGCGATGCTACGGCTGAAATCCTCACATTTCTCCAAGGTCAAACCAAAGCGGATCTTGAGGGCAACCGTATGTTGCAGTTGGCGGTGATTAAAGACCTAGAGATTATTGGAGAAGCCGCAAACAATATTTCCGCCGACACAAAAACGACCTATCCAGGCATTCCGTGGCGGCAGATGATTGGGATGCGAAATCGTCTTGTGCATGCGTATTTTGGCGTAAACGTTGCTGTTGTTTGGCAAACAGCCCAAGAAAACTTACCTAACGTCAGTTATGGATAAGAATGTAGCCAAAATTCTTTAGAGAAAAGGAGACATGGAGAGGGAGAGACACGGGGAAGCAACGAAAATTTGCATTTTTTGAAAGCTAGTAGGATTGTTTGCATAGAAATATCTCCCGATCTCTCGCTCTCCCATTCACCGCGTCGTACTTCCGAGCATGCTTAAGCAAAACTCACGTTACCTACACTTTTGACAGACTTAGAACAAGTACTTCGTGATTTCGACCAATGAAAAGCGTCTCAGTCCCTCACATCACTAATTTACCGAAGTTGGCGTTATGTTTAGAGGCGATCGCCACAAATGCCTAGATTTTTCTTCTATATCCTGTGATTTGCAGCTACCTTCGCAGTATTCAATGTATTCGCTTTGCGTGTGACATCACCTATTGAAAACCCTAATCGCCTGAGCTACCTTCCTCAAAGAAGGACACTAGAAACCCTCTAGAACTTATTCGAAATTACTATATCTTTGTTTTCTGCTCGACCTTACCATTGCTCTCTAAAGTTTTTCTCGTGCCAATAACCGATTAATTTATAAACCAACTTTGCCGCCGTGTACTCCGAGACGACATTTCCCGCAATCGGCGCTAACTCCATCACATCGCAGCCAACCACGGTTTTTTGCTGAAACAGTCGCCGCAAAAATTTTAATGTACCAAACCAATCTAAACCGCCCGGTTCCGGCGTACCCACCCCGCCGATCAGACTTGGGTCAATACCATCTAAGTCAATCGTTAAAAATACTTTTTCTGTCGCAATATTGGCGATCGCCGCTTCGATCCAGTGGGGATTTTGGTGGATATCCCATGCCCAAACCACCGGAATATTTTTGGCGGCAATCAGATCAGCTTCTTCCTTACACAGACAACGGATCGCGACGGGCAAGCTGGGTAAACCCAAATCCATAATGCGACGCATGACACAGGCATGGTTATGTTCAGACCCCTCAAAAGTTTGGCGCAGATCCGCGTGGGCATCAATTTGAACCACCGTAAACGGCTCGTCGTAAAAATCGAGAAAACCTTGCACCATACCTGTTGTAATCGCATGTTCACCACCGAGAGCAATCACAAATTTATTGTCGTCCAATAATTTTTTTACAGTGCTGCTCGTCTCCTGCAACATCATTTCTGGCGATAAATCAGGATGTTGTCTCGTGTCGGCGATCGCCGGATGGGTGAAAATCCCCAAATCAAAACAAGGCTCACAACGCAACTCATCATCGTAATATTCCAGTTGGTATGAGGCATCCAAAAGCTCGGCAGGGCCACGCTCACAGCCCTTTCGATAAGTCGTGGTCACCTCATAGGGAATTGGCAAAATGACCACCTGCGCTGTTTCGTAGGAGTCGTAAACCTCGTCCCCAATAAAATTTGGCAATTTAGCGTTTGATTCATTCATCGGTTTCCACAAGATTTTGAATTCTGCCACGAACTAGACTACCCCAAAGATTACTGTTTCCATCGGCGTTTTGCCGCCTCCGCTTTCACACCACCCAACAAAAGTGTTTTTGCTACACTATAATAAAAATAGAAATATTTAAGCGTGAAAAATTATGGACGATTTTGAGTGGGCGGCGGGTTCTGTAATCGGTCGAGAACACCAACGGCTCCACAAAAATAATCAAGATGCGATGCTCGTCACCTCAACCGATGATTTTCTGATCGGTATCGTGGCAGACGGCTGCGGCAGTCAGTCCCATAGTGAAGTCGGCGCGTGGTTGGGTGTGAATTTACTAGCCGAGGCGATCGCCGCCCATTTACCAGAACCTTTAACCCCAGAAACATTTCATTTACTTGGTGAAAAAGTACTTACTCAACTCCCAAAAATTGCCAATTTTCAGCAATATTATCTGTTTACTTTATTAGGATTTATTGCAATAAAAGCAGAGGTTTTTATCTTTGGTTGCGGTGATGGGACATATGCAGTTAATGATGAAGTGAAACAATTATCCTTTCCTAAAAATGCGCCGCCCTATCTCATTTATCCAGACACAAAATTAGAGCTATACGAACAAATTAAAATCTCTCAGATTGAATCTTTTTGTATCGCAACTGATGGCATTGACGATTGGCTAAAAGAAAAAGAATTAAATGAGTTTTGGCGGTCTGAGAAATATTTCAAAAATCCAGATCAAGTACGTCGTTGTTTGGCGATCGCCAACAAAAAAGAACATTTACTAAAAGATGACACCACATTGATTACTGTACGCCGCAACCAAAAAAGTACTTAGAAATGCAATATTTTATTCAAGGAAAACCCATTCAATTATCCACTTCTAAAATTATTGGGCAAGGCGGCGAAGCTGAGATTTACGCTCTGAATTCCAAAGAGGTTGTCAAGCTCTTCAAATCACCGCAACATCCCAGCTTTGCTAATGATAAATCTGCCCAAAAAGCAGCGCAAGAACGTATTATTAAACATCAAAAAAAATTACGACAATTTCCGAAATCCCTACCGAGCAATGTTCTTGTCCCCAAGCAGTTTGTCACAGACAATGATGGTCAAATAGCTGGCTACACAATGGATTGGCTCCAAGACGCTCAGCCTCTCTATCGTTATGACGATCGCCGCTTCCGTGAAAAAAATGGCATTGACCATGACCAAATAACCGAGATTTTTATTCGCTTACACCAAACTTTAACGACGCTTCATCAGCAAGGAATTGTGGTTGGTGATTTTAATGATTTAAATATTCTCATTAAACGAAATATTCCCTATTTTATCGATACCGATTCTTGGCAATTTCAATCTTTCTCATGTAAGGTTTTCACCCCAAGATTTGTTGATCCTATTCTTTGTGATACCAACTTGAACTATCCAGATTTAGTTTTATCTCACAACATCGAATCAGATTGGTATGCTTACAGTCTTCTACTATTTCGCTGTCTACTTTATGTAGATCTTTACGGTGGTATTTATCCAGATAAAAAGATTTCTCAAATTGCTCGACCACTCTATCGTCTCAATATTTTTAATGCCAAAGTAAAATATCCCAAGCCTGCTCTGAAATTTGAGATTTTAAATAAAAATTTAATTGATCACTTTAAAAAACTTTCAGAAAAAGATAAACGGGGAATTTTTCCTCTAGATTTATTGAGAAATTTAGCATGGCAAACCTGTACAAGCTGCCATCAAATTTATAGCCATCAATATTGCCCGACTTGTCAAAGTCAGCCTATTATTTTCGCGACACCAACATTTACTAATAAACAACTGATTTTTCACACGTGCGGCACTATTATCGCAACACAATTTACACCACATAATCATTATTATCTCTACTGGGAAAATGGCGAATTTAAACGCGAAACAGGCGCAGTAATTTTTAAAGGCGATCGCCACCCAGATTTACAATTTTGGCTCGACGGCGATCGCACTTATATCGGTAAAAGTGATACGGTTTTGTGTTTTATCGGCTCAGAATTACAACCCGATTTAACGCTACAAGTTGACCGTTACCGCCAACAGCCCTGCTTTACTTGCGCAGGCGGGAAACGCTATTGGCTCACCCAAGGGAAACTGTGGGGCGATCGCCGTCTTGGTCGTGGTTTTATTGGTGATGTTTTAGACTCTCAAACCTACTTTTGGGTCGAAAATAATATTGGTTTTGGGCTCTACCAAGTCGGCCATTTGCTGACTGGCTTTATCTTTTATCCCGAACGACAGGGCATTGACGATCAAATTTCATTACCGTCATTTTCTGGCGAAATTTTGGACATTAGCTGCTACATCAACACAGACATTTGGCTACTGCTTAGCGTGCAACAGGCAGGAGAAATAAAGCAACATATCTATGTTTTTGACACCAAAGGAAATCGGCGATCGCAGCACATATTCGAGCCAGAAACCCTCCCACAACTACAAGGACATTGTGCCACCGAACAGGGTCTTTACCTTGCCACCGATGATGGTCTGCAGCTTTTAACCGTAGAAAATCACAAGCTAGAATTCCACAGCCTCACCCCGTCAGATCAGGGATTTGAGTATGGCCAAAACCTTGACCAAATATCCACAACCCTCCTGCTCTGGGATCATCACCATATTTACCAATTATCCACCGCTACACTGTCCAAAAACTAGGCGATCGCCACCAAAAATACAAAAAAAACCATAGGCGAACCAGCTGCAACCAATTTTTTGAAGTAAACAAGCCCTACAAAATTCACCGAATAAAATTCACCGAAGCACTCATAACTACATACAATAGATATGCCAAGTGAATTCATTGCGAAGTTATCAAAAACACGGGATAAGCCTAGCAATGAAACGCTGGTTTTTGCAGGGAAATTTGTGCATCACGAATGTTAGCGAGCCGGCAATAGCGGCAAATAGTGGCAAGGAGTAAAACAGGATTGTGACCCACAGTTTTTTATTAGAAGCAGGGCGATGGACGCTTTCCGGAACATGGATCGAACGCAATCAAATGCCGATCACCGTTAGGGGAAAAACCATTGTTGCTTGGGGTCAGAACAACTGGTTCACCATGGTGACAAAACTTGTCTTTCCCGAAGCGGAGCGTCCGGAGATTTCCTTTCAGTACAAAGGTCGCCTCGATAGCGGAGAACGACAATACACCTACGTTCTTCAGCAGAGTATCCTCGGTCGCGTCGAAGGAGAAGGTTGGGTTGGGGTAGAATCTATCATTCAACGCTATTGGGTCTTAGGCGATCGCCAGCGCCGTAGCGGCTTTGAAACCTACTACCGAGTCAGCCCAGACCAATATCAATATTCTGGGGGAATCCTTGCAGGACACTATCTCACCAGTACAATCGAAGGAACATTACAACGGCAAACCTAAAACCGAACCCCTCAAATTGCCATAAACCACATTAATTTTTTTTCGCAGTTCGACAAATCATACTTTTCCCATCCCCATGAGCACAGATCCCAACATCAATCGCATACTTGCCGAGCGATACCGTCTCGCCGACTTAGTCGGTCAAGGCGCAATGGGACGAGTTTACCGCGGCGAAGATACAACCCTCGGTGGTGTGACCGTTGCCATTAAATTTTTATCCCAAACCCTGCTGAACGACAAAATGCGTGAGCGCTTCGAACGAGAAGCCACAATTTGCGCCCTCCTCAGCGAAAAAAGTATCCACATCGTGCGCGTCCGAGACTATGGCGTTGACGAACATGATATTCCCTTCTACGTTATGGAATATCTACAGGGCGATAACCTCAACGACATCATCGCGAAAACCCTGATGCCCCTACCTCGCTTTTTTAAAATTGTGCGGCAAATTTGCCTAGGCATGGAAGCCGCCCACGAAGGCATCAAGTTCAATGGCGAACAAACAAGCATTATCCATCGAGATATCAAACCCAGCAATATTCTCGTCCTCGAAGATGCATCTCTCGGAGAATTAGTTAAAGTCCTTGATTTTGGCATCGCTAAACTCAGCCAAGCCGGAGCCGCCCAAACCCACTCCTTCATGGGAACCCTTGCCTACTGCTCACCGGAACAGATGGAAGGCAAAGAATTAGACTCCCGCTCTGATATCTACAGCTTCGGCATCATGATGTACGAGATGCTGACCGGGGATATGCCTATAATGCCAGAGACAAACTCCTTTGGAGGTTGGTATCGGGCTCACCATGAAACCCCTCCCATTCCCTTTGATCCAAATTTAAGCGTGCCAACGCCCCTAGCCTTCATCATCATGCAGTGCATGGCAAAAAGCCGGGAGGATCGCCCTCAAAATGCTGGGGATATTTGGCGAGCCATGGAGCCCCTAGCAAAACAATTTGACCGTCCGTTACCGCAAGTTGCTTTCCACCCCGATGCAGCCATTTCCATACCGCAGGTTAATGTGACGGACGAGTCGATCGCCGACCCAGAAGACAACACACAAATTATTGCCGCCAGTCAACGGCTAGAAGCAAGAGCTCAGACCCAAAGTCGCACTAACGATGATGTCACCATTGCTACTGCCGAAATCTGTAAGCGCTTACCTTGGCCTAACGATAAACCACAACAAAAAATTGTCTTTCCCCAGGTCATCACGGAAGAGCACCATGCGATTCCCAGTTTGTGGGGCATGTTAGATAGGGAAGAGCTGCAAAAGCGTTGTCGGGATAGTCGCTACAACCAATTTCTATGTATCGAAGTTCCCCATCCAATGCTGCTCTGGATTACGGCGCTCTATAACAATGAACTCGGCGCTAAGTGGTTACCTTGTTATCTTGATTTAAAAACAACGGTGGGTCAGCAAATTACGCGGACTTTGGCACAACGGGGAGACTATTGTATTTTGCTCTTCGCCCTTGGTCACCCTGAACGATGTATGCATCTCACTAAAGCAACGATCGCCATACGACAGCGACAACAATTAATTCGCTGGGCGGATCAAGGACAGCAACTGCGGGGGTCTGATCCTGATGCCAGTAAACAGCGTTTGCGGGAAGCCTACCAGGAGCTTAAGGGCAAAATTTTAATCAAGCTTGAAGCGGCACGCACCAATACAAATTTAATGGATTATTAAGTATGGATCACCAAGTAATGACTGCTGGCATGAATGGTGATATTTTGTCCCGCGTTTAATTTTTGTAACCTGAGTTCGGTTTAAGCATGGTCTGGAATGACGACGCGGCGAAAGGGAGAGCGAGGGATGGGGCGATTTTTCATTTAAACAATTCTAGATTCTAGGTGTCAGAAAACACAGACCTTCGTAACGTCAGTTATGGATAAGAATGTAGCCAAAATTCTTTAGAGAAAAGGAGACAC
>NZ_MRBY01000047.1 GCF_001904615.1 [Limnothrix rosea] IAM M-220 | reverse complement strand
CGTGTCTCCTTTTCTCTAAAGAATTTTGGCTACATTCTTATCCATAACTGACGTTAAAGATAGATTTTGTTCACTGGTAGAGGATTGGTGGCAGTTCAGTCAGAGAGTGGTCAGGGCATAGTCATTCTAAATAAGTTTGGTTGGGATTTATCTAGGGTTCACTCCTACTAGAAAAGGCTTTTGAAATTTCTTAAGGTCTCAGTTTTATCCGAAATGACTATATACATATTTTCTTTAGGGGGCTGTGACTTTTTCGCACTCAACTAATTGTTTTTGGGTATGGCTACTCCAACGGAAGGCGATAATGCCGACGAAAATGTTGGATAGTGTTGCGGCAAAAAAAATGCCGGTGATCTCAAAAAAGCGGCTACCAATGTATGCAAGGGGTATGTAAAAAACAAACATCCGCAGGGTGGTCATTGTAATGGCTGGTGTTGGTTTGCCGAGGGCATTAAAGGCTGAGCTGGCGACTTGGATAATGCCGCCTGCGCCATAGGTGATCGGTACTAACCATAGATATTTTGAGGCGACTTCGATGACTTCGTTGTTGTTATTAAAGAGTGTGGCGAGTTGTGAACCGAAAATAGCGAGGGCGATCGCCATACAGATTCCCCACCCCAAACAAAAAATATAGCTTTGTCTTAATGCTTCTGCGACTCGTCCATATTTTTTTGCGCCCCAATTTTGTCCAACGAAGGGGCCAATACTCGCGGAAAGCGCCATCAATGCAATCATTGCAAAGGACTCAATACGTGAAGCAATGCCAAAACCAGCCACCGCAACGGCTCCATAGGTAGCAAGAAGACTGGTAATCACCCCAATAGAAATCGGCGTAATCATAGTCGCGCCGGCCGCCGGTAATCCCACGTAGAGAATATCTCGCCAACACCAGAGGGTTTCTTCGAGATTTGGAAAATAGGAAGACAGCATATCTTCTTTAAATTTCAGCACACAGAGTGAAGCAACGAGGGTAATTGCCCGTGCGATGACCGTTGCCCATGCAGCGCCTGCTAGTCCTAATTCGGGAAAACCCGCTACCCCAAAAATCAAAAAAGGATCGAGCAAGATATTTAATCCTGCCGCAAACATCATTATTAGACTCGGCGTTACTGTATCCCCTGCTGCCCGAATAGCACTATTACCAATCATGGGAATGACGAGAAAGACAATCCCGAAATACCAAATTTGCATGTACTGCTGTACGAAGGGCATTAGGGTTTCATTGGCTCCTAATGCTGTAAATAGTGGCTCAATCGTCAGTAATCCTAGGGAGGCAAGTAATGCCACAGCAACAACACCGAGGGTCAAACTATTCGTCGTAAATCTTTGTACCCGACGGCGATCGCCCTGCCCGATTGCCCGCGCAATAATCGACGAAGCCCCAATGCCCAACCCCATGGCTAGGCTGCCGAGGGTCATCACCACAGGAAAAGTAAAACTCATGGCAGCTAGCTGATTTGTACCGAGCTGCCCCACAAAATAGGTGTCTGCAAGATTAAACGCCACAATTGCGAGAATCCCCCAAACCATCGGTAGAGTAAGCTTCGTAAGCCGCTGGCGGATAGAACCTTCGGTGAGGGATTGTTTCATGGCAAAGTCTGGAGTAACGCGGCAACGCTACCAGTGTGACGGAAAATGTCCCACAACGAAAAAAGTGTAAAGTGTGGCGATCGCCCTTTTCTTTACAACAAAATCACAAACTACTAGTTTATGGTTTTAATAAACAAAAAGTTGTTGACATCTGTGTATTCTGTGTTTATAGTTTGGTTGGTGATAAATTTAAGATGACTTCAACGATTTAGCACCAAATGAGAGTTAGACAAGTTCAAGAACTAGACATTCCAGATTTACCGCAGCGGTTGCACGCGGCGCGGAAGCAATCGGACATGAGTTTGCTGGCAATTTGTCGGAAGCTAGGCGTGAGTTCTACCTACTGGTACAAACTAGAACGCGGTGAAACTAGCACGATCAACTACGATATGTTGGAAAAAATTGCTCAGGTCGTAGATCTTGGCTTCGAAATATCTACCTCTCTTTCTCCCAACTCATTAACATTTACATCTCAGGAGAATGGCATGGATTTTTCCCGCCTAAATTGGATCAAAGTCGTTACACCACCCAAAGACTACGCCTACCACTGGGCTTACAGTCTCGATGAAATTACTAAGGCAATGGCAGGGGGGGCTTTTAATCAGCCGGGCATGGATCCAGCTATCCACCAAGCAAAAAACGAATTTACAGTTTTTCCCTTAGGGTTTAAAGACCAAGGTGCAGAAAAGCCTGAGTGTGGTGATTTAATTGTGCTGACCCAGCGAGCGAAAATCACCCATGTTGTGGCAGTGCTAGATGAAGCTCCTTATGAAAATGGCGGTTGGTGGAACCGTTACGTCAAAATTGTTTGGTGGCAACCACATCTTGACTGGCACAAGGATTTGCCCCACCGTAGCGAAATTTTAGAGTTTGATGTATCGGTACAGAAAAGTATTCCCTATGAATTAGAAGCGTTTCAATCTTTCCATGAGGTGTGGGACGAAAAGGGCGGCTTAAAGGCATGCCAAGAACATGTCAAAAGAAAATTAATAGACATGACTCCATAACTCAGGGATTTAGGCGATCGCCCACACAATAATCGCCCACAAAAAAATCGGGCTACTTAAAATGATTAAGCACCCGACAGCATTATTTGTTTTGACATTTCACCGAAAAAAGTCACGAACAAAAGTTATTCAGAAATAGCCAATTGTGAAAAAAGACTTAGGACATTGACTGGGTAATAAAGTCAAAATAAGGCGCAGCAATATTCGCCTCTTCAATATCGAGGACACCAAGAGCCGCTTCTTTGAGGCAACGAATCGCGTCAACCATACCTGTAACAGGTACATCAAGGGCGTTGTACATTTCTTTGACACCAATCAAACCAATCTTTTCGATGGGGTCCTTGTCGCCAGCAATAACGCCATAGGTGACAAGACGCAAGTACCAACCGTAGTCCCGGAGGCATTGGTTATACCGCTTCGTTGTAGAGGCATTACCGCCAGCTGCACGATATTCGGGGTGGATGGCAAATAGTTTTTTCTGGGCTTCATCAACGATTTTGCTTTCGCTGTCTGCCAATGTTTCGGCGATCCGAAGACGGATTGCACCTGTTTCGAGGAAGCTCTTCATACCGGTCAGCTCACCGCTGCTGGGATAGCGGAGCTCGTCATCGGCTTTTAAGATAACTTGACTAACGACGCTCATATTATTGGGGTTTTAATAAATGGATTCTTGTTTAGTTTAATAGCTTAGACTATTGTCTCACAAGGAATTCAGCCTGCTGCGATCGCCTGTTTTTCTTTAAGAAAAGTAACGTTCTTTGTATGTGAAAGGTCGCGATAAATTTTATTTTTCCGTGGCAATCTGCTCAATAGCCTTGTTCATAATGCTCGAAGGGCTGCTGAATCCAAGGGTTATTTTCGAGATATTCCACAAAATAGTCTGGCTTCACCTGAGAATTTGCCTTGTACCAAAGAACTGCAACTTTCACTTCTGTAATCTCTGGTGCGTAAGCTTTTAACCACTCCATCGTTTTTTCGATACTGACACCCGAATCTACGAGATCATCGACAAGTAACAGGCGATCGCCTAACTTTCCAAAGTTCGTGAGATGTTCGGCAAATTCAATCTTGCCCTGTTGACGATTATCAGAGCCGCCATAGCTTCTGACATTGAGAATGGCGAGGGGCTGATCGAAAATGCGTGCCAAAATATCGCCGACCCGCAAACCACCTTTCGCCAAACACAAAATTTGGTTAAATTCCCATTTTGAAGCTTGAATCTGTGTGGCTAACTTCTCAATAGTTTGGTGATATTCAACCCAGTCAATAACGCGATCAACCATTATTTTATTTGCGACTCCGTTTGCGAGAAGATGTTGGTTTACGGCGGCGTGAAGTAGATTTGCGTTTTGTTTTTTTTTGTTCAAGCAGGCCTGTAAAACCCTTTTTTCTGAATTTTTTAATGGCGGAACTTGTCCAATCACTGACTGAGTGGCTCATCGCCCCGATTTCTAAGCCTGCAAATAGAGCTAAACTTTCTGCCCAATAATGTTGCTGGACTTGTTGGCTGCTAGTAATGAAAAAGGCACGCCAATTCCATTCAAAGCCCCATACTCCCTGGGCGATCGCCACCCCAACAACGCCGACCATTAAAAGAAAAATCGAAAAATAAATAACGCGTAATGTTGTACCCACCAGAAAACCATGGGACAAATTCGAGCGATGGCTTAAGGTTTTTTGGTATGGCAACCAAATCCAGCGCAACATTCCCCAGCGTTTAAACTGCACCGAGTGAATATCGAGATCTGGCCCAAACATTAGGCCACTAAATAAATAGGCTAAACCGGCAATGAGCGTTAGTTCACCATCACGGGTAAGGACATAGGCGATCGCCACCACCCAAGGTAAGCTCCATAGTGTAATGCGGTCATGGGTACGACCAGAAGGCATCGGTTAAAGTACAGCTGAAGATTGAATGAACCACTGCTCATTTTGACGAACTAAACCGTAGCGCACCGTCAGTGCCGAATCATAGGAGCGACCTGCATCTAGCTCGCCGCCGGGGAGGTAATATTGAGCAATTTCTGTGACCTCAGCAACCACCGTTGCCTCATCGGGATTTTCAGGGTCAAACTCCACGTTTGAGATGGTCAACTCATGCTGATATTCACGGTAGTTGCCAGCGGCTTCGACATCCCTCGCGCCATTTACCCAGCGGGACAATAGAGGTTCTGCCAAAATCTCCTGTAGGCCTGATGTATCATGACTTTCACTAAAGGCAAGGGCTTTGCTATCGAGCCATTTCTGGACTAGCTGTTCGGCGATCGCCTCGTTAAATTCCCCTTCAGGTATTTCTTCAGGAACGACTTCGGCTGATTCTTCAATTACAGGAATTGGGATTGGCGGCTCTTCTGTAAGAGAAATTTGTAGGGGATCGGGAATCGTATTGCCACCCCCTAAAGAGGCGATCGCCCGAATAATCAAAATGAGCGCAATGAGCGCACCCACTAAAATCGCAATGCCTTTAAACGGAAAGGGCTTACGTTTTGAAGATTTTCGCTTTTTACTTTTTGCCTTTGTCGGTGATTTTGTCGCTGCTGTCGTTGGTGATTTTGCCGTAGTGCGTGGGGCAATAGGAGCAGCACTAGGGCGAGCTGTAGGCGTTGATTTCGTTGGTGTAGCAGGAGATGCTGTCGCCGCCTGCTTGGCCGCTTCACCAAGCCGACTCATTCTTGCTGGTCTACTGACGGGCAAATCCGTAACAGGCTCAATACGAGTTTGTTCAGCCGGTTTAGCCGATTCATTGGACACAATTGACCAGTCTTTGCTATTGCCATCAGCCGGTAATTTTTCGAGATATTGCTGCACCTGTTCGTCAGCAAAATATTCTGTCAAGGAAACAGACTCGCTATTGAGATCTCGGAAATGGGAAAATACTTCAGTCTTTAGCCATTTTTCGCCGTAGAGACAAAGTCCCGGTAATAAATCTGGCGCATCTTGGGAATTTTCACGAATGTAGGCGATCGCCTCATATTCTTGGCTCAGGGCGAGAGCTTGGTTCGCCTCTTCCGTTTGTCCCAGTAATAGTGCGCAAATAGCCTGCTCTAAATGGACATCTTGGCGCTTACCTAAACGCAATAATTTTTCCTTCGCCCTAACAATGAATTCCGGTTGCCGTGACGAAAAACCACCAGCAAGCAAAGCATAAACAGCCAGATAAGTAGAGACCGCCGACGGACGTTGGGACTCAGCAATAAATAAATCCTGCTGCTCCTTAACCGTCAGATAACTGCGCAGCTGCTGGATGAACCGCAAAAAATCGTCCATGCTCAGGCCCGATTGATCTTCCCCAGCACCATCAATACCACCACGGGCATCCAGCATTACCTGCAACAATTGCAGACCCTTTTTTCGTGATTCCGTCTCAGACTCAGGCTGAGAGAGTAATTCTAAAGCCTGATAGGGACGTAAACGATCTAGATCCCCTTGAATTTCGCCCCGCAAACTCGGAAAAATGCCCGCATCAATTAATAACTTTTGGCCCGTCAGCCCAGAATCAGCCGCCGCCTCATAACGACCCTGTTGCCATTGCTCGCGACTTAACTCCAAATAAGCCAAGGCCAAACAAAGAATTAATTCTGTCTTAACAACTTCCGCTGACCCAAATAGATCTTGCTTAACGAGATTACTTTTCGCCTTTAAATAGGGGGGAACCAGTTTTAAAACGAGCTCATATTCACCGAGTTCTAGTAACAGTAAAATGCCGCCTAGAAAATCAATCTGCTCAATGGCGATCGCCGGACTATGAGTTTCCGCCTCCTCAGCAGCCTCAGTTTCACTACTTTGAAACGGTAATCGTAAACGACTTTGGGACTCTAACTGATAAGTTTCATTTAAAAACTCATTATCATAAACAGCCCGTTTTTCCGGCTGAGAGAGCACTTGATACGACTGCTCAATAATATTAGTGCGCGCCTGAATCGCCAAATCACTGTGCTCACGGCGCGGTAATTGTGCAACGCGATCGCGATAAGCCTGAGTAATTTGGGCTGTGGTCGCCTTAGTGGGAACCCCAAGGATTCGGTAATAGTCGAGCGGAATGCGCACAGTTTACTTTCCTATCAGCAAAAGTCACGTCAATTAAGGTTATATTAACCAAAGAATTTTCACACTAAAAGTTGCAACATTGTTTCGCGGTTTTCCCTTGCATCCTTGATAGCATTCCAGCAAAATAGATGGTCTTGAGATAAACAAAGTTTCCTATAGGTAACTAAATTTCATCACAGATATCAGCTGGCTTCTCTGGAAGTCAGTTTAATTCTAAACTGTAGTTGCAGTTTTCACACAGTCTCTATCAGAAGAACTTCGCAGTACTCCGACCATAGGTGAAAGCTTGCTTGGTGGTGTAGCGAAGCGTAAACACAGCAAATAGTTTACACAATATTTGTTATTATGTAGACACCCTTAACATGACATGGGAATTCCAGCTAGAGCCAACCGCGGGTCAGTTAAGCCCCGTGATGTGGCGGCTGCCCAAGTCATGAGTACCCGTGGCAACGGGAAATAGAAAATGCCTGTGGAGTCGAGGTAGCGGGGGCATCGGTAACGGTGTCTCGCCAACTGGCAGTGAAACAGGAAATCTTTGGGGCGACCCAGGGAAATCTCCCTGCATACCCGCTAGGGTGACTGGGAGAGGATATCAATTAGCGTAGTTAGCCTCACCGCCGATCACTAAAAACTCCTAAACGTAATGATGCACAAAGAACGGACAGCCCCAGAATTTGATAGCTCTTCGGTAGAAATTACTAGAGAAGAAGCATTAATGCTCTACGAAGATATGACCCTCGGTCGTACTTTTGAAGATAAATGTGCGGAAATGTATTACCGCGGCAAAATGTTCGGTTTCGTGCACCTTTATAACGGCCAAGAAGCAGTTTCCACTGGGATTATTCGCACCATGAAACCCGGTGAAGACTATGTTTGTAGTACTTACCGTGACCATGTCCATGCCCTCAGCGCTGGGGTTCCCGCCCGTGAGGTGATGGCGGAGCTATTCGGCAAGGAAACCGGCTGTAGTAAGGGTCGTGGCGGCTCGATGCACATGTTCTCTGAGGAGCATAAACTCCTTGGTGGTTATGCGTTTATTGGGGAAGGGATTCCTGTTGCAGCTGGTGCAGCATTACAAAGTAAATATCGTCGCGAAGTGATGGGTGATAAGTCGGCAGATAATGTAACGGCTTGTTTCTTTGGTGACGGGACTACTAATAATGGTCAGTTTTTTGAGACCTTGAATATGGCTGCTCTTTGGAAGCTCCCGATCATTTTTGTCGTGGAAAATAATAAGTGGGCGATCGGTATGGCTCACGAGCGGGCAACTTCTCAGCCTGAAATTTACAAAAAAGCCAGTGTTTTTAATATGCCGGGCTATGAAGTAGATGGTATGGATGTTTTAGCGATGCGTGATGTTGCCCAAAAGGCTGTTGCTCGCGCCCGTGCTGGTGAAGGTCCAACTCTCATTGAAGCATTGACCTATCGTTTCCGTGGTCACTCCCTCGCTGATCCTGATGAGCTTCGTTCTCCTGAAGAAAAGGAGTTTTGGGCCAAGCGTGATCCGATTACCCGTTTTGAAAAATTTATTCTTGGGCGTGAGTTGGCTACTGCGGATGAGCTAAAAGCTATTTCTAAAAAAATTCAGGAGGTTGTGAACGAGTCTGTAACTTTTGCGGAAAGTAGCCCTGAGCCTGATCCTAGCGAACTCACTAAATATATTTTTGCGGAATAGGTTTAAGTCTTTAACTGAAAACTTTATTCACTATATGCAAACCCCTAATTTCTCGTGGAAGTTGGGGGTTTTGTGATTGAGCTGAAAGGAATTTTGCTACCATCTAATTCACGTCAAACTACGCAATAGATTGAGCTCATGGGCATTACACCGCAGGAATATCAACAACGTCGCCGTGAGGTGATGGCGAGAATTGGTCAGGGAACAGCCATTTTCCGCAGTGCACCCTATGCGGTGATGCACAATGATGTCGAATACAATTTTCGCCAAGAGAGTAATTTTTATTATTTAACGGGTTTTAATGAGCCGGAGGCGGTGGCTGTTCTAGCGCCTCACCATGAAGAGCATCAGTTCATTTTGTTTGTGCAGCCGAAGGATTTAGAGAAAGAAACTTGGGTGGGCTATCGCACTGGGGTAGAAGCTGCGAAGGAAAAATATGGTGCGGATATTGCGTTTTCTATTGAGGAGCTAGGGGAAAAGTTACCGGAATACACCAAAGGCGGCGATCGCCTGATTTATCACTTTGGCATTGACGAGAAGTTTAACAATACAATTTTGCGCCATTATCAGTGGTTGCTCGCAACCCGCGGTAAGCGGGGAACTGGGCCGACATCTCTGGTGGATAGTAACCAAATTATGAATCCCCTACGGATGGTGAAAAGTGCGGCAGAAATTGAGATGATGCGTCGCGCCACGGCCATTTCAGCGCAGGCTCATCTACGGGCAATGGAATATGCTCAACCCGGCAAATACGAGTATCAAGTCCAAGCAGAAATTGAACATACTTTTCGTAAGGAAGGGGCGCAGGGTTTTGCTTATCCGTCGATTGTGGCGGGGGGCGCGAATGCTTGTGTTTTGCATTACATCGACAATAGCGATCGCCTTAACGATAATGAATTGCTTTTAATTGATGCTGGCGCGTCGTTTAAGTATTACAACGGCGATATTACTCGCACTTTCCCCATCGGTAAAACCTTCACACCAGAACAAAAAATTCTTTACGAAATTGTGCTCGATGCCCAGAAAAAGGCGATCGCCGAAGTGGTGGCGGGGAATTCCTATCGCGCTTCCCATGAAATAGCCGTTTGCGTGATTACCCAAGGACTAATTGACCTTGGACTGCTCAAAGGCGAGCTTGAAGAATTAATTGAAAAAGAAGCTTATAAACCTTTCTTTATGCACGGAACCGGACACTGGCTCGGTCTTGATGTCCATGACGCAGGCACGTATAAACTTAGCGCCGAAAAAGATGATTGGACAACCCTAGAAGTCGGCAACATCATTACCGTGGAGCCGGGCATTTACATTTCGCCCTACATCAAGCCCGTCGAAGGGCAGCCAGAAATCCCGGAGCGCTGGCAGGGGATTGGCATTCGCATTGAGGATGATGTGCTGGTGACTGCTGCTGGCAACGAGGTTCTCACTGCTGCCGTTCCCAAGGAAATTGAAGACTTAGAACACCGATAGGATGGGTAATATGTCAGATATTTTCTGGTTAATATTATTTTTTCTTGGCCTCGGAATTTATTTGGTGTGGTCAGCGAAAACTGAGATGGGAACAACCTTTTTTCAACGTTCAAAAGACGATGAATAGGGCGATCGCCGCAGTTAATGAATGTCAGTTCGGGTTAAAGATTGAGCATGCATACCTTAGAGATACGGAGAGAGGGAGAGAGGGAGACACGGGGAATGAGAGACGCGGGGAGGGTGTAAAACATTCAAACTTGTATTTTTTTGACCGCTGCAATTGTTTGAATGAAAAATCGCCCCATCTCTCGCTCTCCCTTTCGCTGTGTCGTCATTCCAGACCCTTCTTAAACCAAACTCAGGTTCATGATTGATGGAGTTTCACTGGCAAAATAGGCCATGTCGGTAGGGTTAATTTGGCAAAAACTAATCGAGCTGAACTATTTCGTTTGTAATTTTTTGATTGGTGACTAAACCGATGCCCTATCCAGACCCGAAGCAAAAACATCCACTCCCGAATTTTCCGCAGGTTTGTTTTATTCAAAATACAGTCGATAATCCCCAAATTATTATTGGCGACTACACCTATTACGATGACCCTGAGGATTCGGAAAACTTTGAGCGCAATGTCCTTTATCTTTTTCCCTTTGTCGGCGATCGCCTAGTTATTGGTAAATTTTGTGCGATCGCCCGTGGCGTGAAATTTATTATGAACGGTGCGAATCATAAAATGTCCGGTTTCTCGACCTATCCCTTTGAGATTTTTGGGGAAGATTGGGCGCGGGTAATGCCGGAACAAGATGAATATCCAAATAAAGGTGATACAAAAATTGGGAATGATGTGTGGATCGGCTACGACAGTGTGATTATGCCGGGCGTAAATATCGGTAATGGTGCAATTGTGGCAGCGAAATCTGTCGTGACAAAAGATGTGCCGGCCTATGGCGTTGTCGGTGGCAATCCGGCGCAACTAATCAAAAAGCGTTTTACAGACGAGACAATTAGCAAGTTAGAAAGTATTGCATGGTGGCATTGGGATATCCAAAAAATCACCGACAATCTTGAGGCGATCGCCGGTAATAATCTCGCTATTTTGCAAGGGTTAAGGAATAAATAAATCTACTTTTTGCTGCTGAGAATCTTAACGAGTTGACCAATTTGCTTTTGACTAAAGGCTTTTGAAAGTGCCTTCGCAGCATGGCTCGGATCGACAGGAACCAAAATCTGGGGCATTTTCGCGATGGCTAAATGCTTTAATTCGGGGCTAAGGGTAATTTTTTTCGGTTCACCAAGATCTAAATGATCGCCCGCTGTTTTGATTTCTTTAATGACGACCGGAGCCAGAAGATTAAAAGAATGAGCAGGGTTGGCGATCGCCTTATGGGCAGCTTTGAGAATCGTTTGCCAAGCCTTGGTCTCCTTATCGAGCTTGGCTAAAGCAACACAAACCTTCTGCAATTTTTGACGATTTTCTGGCGTTGCCTCCTGCTTGAAAATCGCTAACATTTGTCTGAGATAGTCGCGGAGCTGTTCACCCATTGTTCCTGTAGCAGGAGAGCCAGAAGCTTTAGGTTGAGGGGTTTCACCACGGGCTAAACTTTCGAGGTAGGACTGGAGTTCAGCAAATTGCGGTTCTGCCTCTTTTACCATGGCCTTACCGTCTTCGTCCTTCAGTCCGTAGGGACTTTGGAGCTTGTCAAGGAGCGCCGACAGGATATCATAGGCGCTGAGAAATAGAGATTCGAGCTGTTGATCGACTGGGATCTTATTCTCTTTAAAGATTTTAAAACCATCCTCAAGGCGGTGGGCGGTCTTTTGAATGCTGGTATAGCCCAACATCGCCGCGCCACCTTTTACAGAGTGGGCCGCCCGAAAAAGTTCGTTCATTTGTTCGCTGTCATCAGCAGCACCACCCAGATCGAGAATGCCTTGTTCGATGGTTTCTAGGTGTTCTTTTGCTTCCTCGATAAAGTAGCCGAGAATTTTTTGTTGGCTGGCAGCATCCACGGGTTATGTCCCTCACATTTTGGGGTGCAGGTTTTTGCAAGTGATGGGTGGCGGCGATCGCCCCCAAGTTCCTATTTACGTTATCAAGGATTGCAGGGGTTATCCGTACAGTCCTCAAATTTTAAAGCTTTGAAACTGTTTTGCTTTAGACAATTATGTTGACAAACTATCTAATTTCTCATTGTACTGAAAGTTTTTGAGCTGTTCTGATGAAATTTTTAATAGTGATTTAATCTAGCTCTGGACGGTCATCCAACATCATTTCCAGTAGATTATTTTGCACTTCAAACTGCATCTTATCCGTAAGCTGGGCAATGGTTCCTTGGCGATCGCCCTGATACTGCTCAGCATAATCTTGGATATTAAGCGGTTCACCAACCTTGAGCCATGCCTCATGTAAACCCTTTGGCTCAGGGATTTCCACCCGAAAGACTTCCCGTTCTAGACGAGTGAGGGTATCAATAAACCGCTCTGGCGTTGGGTAGGCTTCAACATAACCGTCGTAAATGGCATCAAAATTGAGCAGTCTCATGGTCGATTGGTAGAGTTTTTCGTAAGTTTCGAGATCGAGGGCAAACTCATCATCGGCTTTTTCAATCAGTAAAGCCTGCATTTTATAGACCCGTTCCCGCAGGGGGAAATCATCGGGAAAAGAAATTCCCAACTGCTCCTGACAAAGGTTTAAGACGGTTTTGCGGGTGAGGTTGATGCGGTCATTCCAATCGGCAGCGGCTGGTGGCTCGATATTATATTCGTCTTCTAATGTGGACATCACCGCTTCTGAGACCCGGCGCAGGCGCGGATAAAAATCCTTGGATTCTGGCTGAATACCAAAGTGGCTTTCGAGATTTTGCAGGCTTTTTTCGATGATATCTGTGCCGGACTTGAGGTAGCGATATTTGATGCTGATGGGCACGAGGTAACAAGGGGGAAATTCTTTGGTTTTTTTGGCAATCGATTGCATTGCTTGGAATGGTAACTGAATCGCCCCTGTGCGGAAGGGCATAATTGCATCGTTTTGGAAGGAGCAGCCTCCCTCTGGAAAGATCACCATTCTCGCTCGTTCTTCTTTGAGGAGTTCTAGGGTGTGGGAAATACTGCGGCGATCGCCTAAACCACGACGGATAGAATAACAGCCCATCTTCGGCAAAAAATCCCCAAGCCAACCATCAAAATTTTCGTGGGCCACTAAATAATTAAAAATTTCACCAAGCTGAGTGGCAAACAGAAAAACAGCGAGACCATCATCAAAGGTGGGATGATTTGGCATCAAGACAATACGAGCATCACCTAATTCACGTACCTTGCCAAGATCCGCTTCACTAACCCGTAATTTCAGTTGGTATTTAAACCGTCCGATCCAGTAGGAAATACTTTGCACCAAACGAATCAGCATCGGTTGGGTTTTCGTCGGAAAGAAATCAGGCTTAGACATAGACTCCAAAAAAGGTCTGGACGACTGCTCTTTTATTCTGCCCAAGGAAGTCTGAACTAAATATTAATTTTATGACGGAAAAAAAACTGTCCCAGTTAATTACCAATGATAAAACTGCCTAAATAAAGCCGTAGTCGAAGATGACACGGGAAGTGAAGAGAAGCAGTTATGGATAAGAATGTAGCCAAAATTCTTTAGAGAAAAGGAGACACGGAGAGGGAGAGACACGGGGAAGCCACGAAAATTTGCATTTTTTGAAAGCTAGTAGGATTGTTTGCATAGAAACATCTCCCGATCTCTCGCTCTCCCATTCACCGCGTCGTATTTCCGAGCATGCTTAAGCAAAACTCACGTTATTTAATTAAGAGCGGAGAGGGGGGGATTCGAACCCCCGTTAGGTTTGACCCTAAACCTGATTTCAAGTCAGGCGCATTCAACCGCTCTGCCACCTCTCCAAAACCGCTATTTATTTAGCTCGTAGCACAGCTTATCATAGCGTGCATTTTTCTTGGTGGCGATCGCCATATTTAGCAAAGGTTAGAAAATTATTAGCAATAATTGTTGCTCTCTATAGCTTTAAGCCCCACTGCCAAAATCACTATTTCCGTGATGGCGAGCGATAAAACGGCTTTTTCACGACTTTAGCTGGGTAAAGTTTACCTCGAATTTCAATCTCGACAGCTTGGCCTTTTTTGGCAAATTCGCGCGGTAGGTAGGCAAGGGCGATCGCCTGATTGAGGGTAGGCGACATCGTACCGCTGGTGACAAGACCCACCGCTTTCCCCTCGACTAGCACCGGATAATCATGGCGGGCAATACCGCGAGCTTGCATTTCCAAACCCACTAAACGTTTAGTTATCCCTTGTTTTTTTTGCGCTGTCAGAATCTCTTTGCCGATAAAATAATCTTTTTCATCCCAATGGATGAGCCAGCCCAAACCAGCTTCGAGGGGGGTGGTGTCATCATCTATATCTTGGCCGTAGAGATGCAAAGCAGTTTCGAGTCGGAGGGTATCGCGACAACCCAAGCCACAGGGAACCACTCCGGCATCGCTTAGTTTTTGCCATAGCTTTTGGCCAACTGCTGGGGAAACCATCACCTCAAAGCCATCTTCGCCGGTATAACCTGTCCGTGCGATAAAAGCTGATTCTCCTTCGATTGTTGCCTCGCTATGGTTAAACATTTTGAGGCTAGCTAAATCTAAATTCTCCACGAAGGGCTGTAGGGTTACTTCGGCTTTTTGACCTTGAACCGCAATTAAAACCTTTTCCCGCGAAACGTCGGTTAGTGAAATTCCCTTAGGTTGGAGATGGGCCGTGAGCCAATCCCAATCCTTTTGGGTTGTCGCTGCATTTACGATTAAAAATCCTTGGCGATCGCCTTGATGGTAGTAAATGATGTCGTCGATAATGCCTGCTTTTTCATTGAGCAGTACCGTATATTGAGCTTGACCGGCCGATAATCTCGCTAGATTTGACGGCACAAGGGTTTGGAGGGCTGCCACTAAATTTTCGCCAGCTAGGGCAAATTTACCCATGTGGGAAATATCGAACATCCCCACGCTATCGCGCACGGCATTATGTTCCGCTTTGAGACCGCTATATTGCACTGCCATTTCCCAGCCCGAAAACTCAACAAAACGAGCTTTAGCAGCGGCGGATAAGTCGTAGAGAGGCGTACGGAGTAAAGTCATGGGTGCAAAAATAACAGCGATCTATGACAATCATACGGGCTTTCTAAAACGGAATATCATCTTCCGGGGAAGTTGTAACAGGAGGGCGACCTTGAAGGTTTAGGGCGGGCTCTGGTTTGGGGGCTGGTGTTGGGGAAGCCGTGTCGATCATGATTGCTTCTTCTGTGTTGTCAGGGGCGAGGTGGGTCAGCTCGATCACTTCTCCATTAAAAAATTCCGCAAATGCTTGGGTGAGATGATGCAGGCGATCGCCACCATTTTCTTCGGTCGCTTCAAGAGATTCTGGTGCAAACTCAGTTGCAGCTTCCCGTTGAGGAGGAGTTGCGGCAATATCTTGGGGGGCGATCGGCATAGATTGAGCCGCCGAAGAACCGTTATGACCATTCGCTGAGCCGTTCTGGGGTTGAGTCGAAACTGGCGGTTGTACTGCTGGGGGCGGCGGTGTGTTCGGAATGACCTGTAATGGCGGCTGCTCTGGCACTGGCTGAGGTGAAGGAATTGGCGCAGGAGCATCTGGTAAATTCGTTGGCGCATCAAAAGGAGTCGCCACAGGCGCTGGCGTAATCGGTAAAGAACGCACTGGCGGTTCTGGTGCTGGCGGTGGGACATTATCAATGGCCGTAGGTGATGGCTCCGGGGAAGCTGGTGACGGCGCAAATAAATCCACATCCCCCGCTGGTTCATGACCGACTTGAAAGGAAATTTTGATTTTTTTCTGACAAGCTTTTTGAAAGGCGGCTTCAATATTTTTCTGCTTACTTTTGGCAATCCCCAGTAACGGCTGACTTTTGATGCCAATTACTGCCATTGCGCCATTAAAGTTTACTAAACATCCCTGTTGCCGTAGAAGTTGCTGCGTCGTCAGGGGTTGTAGCTGGGCAAGCATGGTTTCCCACAGCTGTTCGCGCTCTAGGGCAGAAATGGTGGGGCTAGAGGAGGTCGCGGCAATCGGTGTTGTTGCGGGAGCTGGCTGTGGAATGGGTTGGCGCTCTGGTGCTGGTGGTGCTGCCTGAATCGGTTCAACAACTGGCTGTGATTGGGGTGGGGTGGGAGTCAGGGGTTGTTGTACTGGTGGTTCAATTGAAGGATTGTTATTGACATGATTGTTGGTAAGACTTGGTTCGGGTGTTGCTGTTGGAGGAGTCGTTTGGGGCGATCGCCGATTTTCTGCCCTAGCCGGTGACGGGATTTCTGCCATTGGCTCTGGAGCAACAGGCTTCGGCGAGGGGGCAGGTGTAATTTCCCCAAAGGGATGGGTGATCGTTTCTTGTGGTGGTGGATTAATAGGAGTTGGCGCAGGGTCAACTTGAGCCGGGGCAACTTGAGCTGGGACAAACACTGGCGGACTGGCGATCGCCTCAGTCGTTACTGCAACATTCGCTAAAGCCGAGGGTAATAACCCCAAAAGAGTAATCTCTAACCACAAACGCGGCTGGGTCGTATTTTTCAGTTGATATTCACTGTCCTTGAGGTGCTGCTGACCCTTCAGGATTAACGCCAGATCCCACCCCTGTGCCTCCTGACAGAGAGCTTGCCAAGTAGGTTGGGTGACCGCGATTAAATCTCCCCGTTGGGGCGCAGTTTTTGCAATGAGTAAATTCAGATAAAAGCTCGCCAAATTTTGCAGCACAACCAAAGGTTCACGCCCCCGATTAAGCAAATTACGACAGTGCTGAATCACCGCCTCTGGACTATTACTGTGAATGACCTGAACTAATCCCAACAAATCCCGCTCAGGCACAGCGCCCACCAAATCCCAAACCTTATCGGGCGTAATTTCCCCAGAAAGCAAACTGAGCTGATCGAGCAAACTTTCCGCATCCCGCAGACCACCATTGGCAATTTGAGAAACTAAGGTGATCGATTCGAGGGGAATATCAATATTTTCGTTGCGAGCAATTTTCCGGAGGTGGCCAACCATCGCGTCGAGGGGAATCCGTCGATAGTCAAACCGTTGACAGCGCGAAATAATCGTCGGCAAAACCCGCTGGGGATCCGTCGTCGCCAACACAAACACCACATGGGCAGGCGGCTCTTCTAAGGTTTTGAGCAAGGCATTAAACGCCGCAACGCTGAGCATATGGCAGTTGTGTACCAGTAAGCCGTTGGCAACAAAATTGTGATTATCTTCAACTTCTATGTCATAAACGGGTTCTGCTTTGCCCCAAGTTACTGATTCAACCGTCTCGAAATTTGTAGTCCATTGAGGGGATTGAGAATTGTCGATGGTTGCTAATCCAGCGTCGCGTTGAGTTTGCGCCAAGTTTGACGTAGTGGTAAATCTTGTCGTTTTGTTTTCGGAGGTAGCTGAGAGTTTTTGCTGGGTATCCCAAGTCAGTAAGCCAGTGAGCCAAGAGCTGATTTTCTGAGGCGGAAAAACCTTCTGTGTGAAATTGGATGTTTGGGGTTCCGGTGGCGTTGATGGAGAGGGAACCATCGTCCATATACCACCAAGCTCGTCCTTCTGGAGTGACGTGTTGAAGCCACTGAGGAGAAATTGTTTTACTTTTGTTCCCTGAGAAGATGTCGGCTGCGACATCACAAAGCTGGGGATGGCAAACGGTTCTAGCGGTGACTGACCACTGACCGTATCCTTTGTTAGCGACACGTTGGGATTTTGGTTTAAGTTCTGGTAGTCGTGAGATTTTGTGATCCAACCACGCTTTTTGGCGATCGCCGTGTGTCCAACGTAAGCGGGGAAAGCGACTGTTGGCGTTTGGGTAGTCGAGACTGCCGTCGCCGAGTAATGTGCCGTAGACCAATCCCAATTGTTCTGTTGACAAAAATTGGAGTTGTGCTTGCCAATTTGCTGTTCTTTTTTGCCAGATACCATGTCCCTTTCTGAAAGGATGTCGTTGCCAGTAATATTCGATGCTTTTAATGCCTTTGCCTTTTTGCTGGAGGAATTTAGGAATGTCCAAGAATTCGCTACACCCGCACTTGCAAAGGGGTTTGATGTTTTCGGCGATCGCCAAGATTTTTGAGAGATTGTACTCTTTTGCGCCGTATTTGTTGCCCTTGAACTGATGTCCTCGTTTAAAGCGGCGAACTCTGCCGTCTGTGCCGTATTTATAGATTTCTGTGCCGCACCCGCATGCACAGGGGATAGTATCTTCATTCCGGCGACGACGTTTTTTGCTTGTACCCATCCTGTAGTTGTGCGAATCAGGTGATTGTCTGTGCAGCGAATTTCTCTGTTATTCGTTTTAATCGTGAGGGTCGGTTTTGTCCCTTGATCGAGCCAGCGCAAGACTTTTTTATATTCCCACTGCCCTGTTTGTTCAGAAAAACTTAAAACCTGTTTACCTTTGAGTTGCGAATCCTCTAGGCGCATTAATCCTTGGCGTGTGGTCACAAGTGTGTCCCCAGTTAAACACTCGTCAATGACATACACTTTGTAGCGACATTGCACTGGTGCAAACTGCGATCGCTCAATTAATTCGCGGATATTATCAACGCCTGTATTACTCGCCGCGTCAATTTCAATGACATCTAAAGCAGAACCGTTGGCGATCGCCCGACACACTTCGCATTCACCACAGGGCGCGGGAGTCGGATTCGCAGAGTTAAGACAATTTAAAGATTTAGCGAGAATGCGGGCACTGGAAGTTTTACCCGTACCGCGGGGCCCTGAAAATAAATAGGCTGGTGCAATCCGCTTTTGCTCTAGAGCATTACTAAGGGTTGTGGCGATCGCCTCCTGTCCCACCAGTTCTGAAAACATCTGGGGACGATATTTATGGTGGAGCGGTTCATAGGGCATCACACAAAGCAGACTTTCGGGAGAACAATTCGGGAATTGGGGATTCGATTCAGTAGAAGGAAATCTATGACCTAAAATAGGTTTTACAGAAAACGCGCAGAGTCAAACGAGAGGATCATCATAATATGGCGGGTTTGTTAAAAAAACTTTTTTCGTCAGATAAGCCAAAGAGTAAAAAGCAGCCCTTACCCGGCGATCATCTTCCCGCACTGACCGATTCTGATTTTGAATTTTTGTTGGATCAATTGCTCCAAGGCCTCGCCCACGGTTGGCAGCCTGACCGCGTGGAAGTGTTTATGTTGGATTTGGGCAGCCGCGGCAAAGCCCCGGCATGGGAAGCTTGGTTAAAGAATTTTAGCGCGAGAATTTTGGCGCAATCCCAACGTGTCCAACAGCGTCAAATTGGCACTCGCCTCATTTACATTAGTGACGCGCTCAACCATTCTCCCAAATTACAGCGTCTCTCCAAGGTATTTTCCCAGTATGGTCAACAACTCGTAACGGGTCAAAAGGAAGGCACACTTAATTTGATTTGGGAATATGATGGCCCCGATGCCGTCGCTGAGCCAACGGCAGAACCTGTCCAAGATGCCCAGCCACTAACCGAAGTTAAACCAGCTCCCCCAACACCAACTGCACAACCCGTTGCGCCTCAACCAACAGCTGAAACAGTCATTCAATCTTCACCCACGGCGGCCAGTGACACAGTGGTACAACCACCAACGCCTGAGGTGGCAGCGACTTCCGAACCGCAATCAACCGCAACGGAAACGACTTTTCAACCCCAAACAGCGGAGCCTGTTTCTCCCCAAAGTGAGGCGCTCCAGGTACTTTTTAATCGGGGTTTAAGTAAGGCTGACCAAGGGGATTTTGCGGGGGCGATCGCCGACTGGGACGAAGTTTTAAAAATGAATGACCAGATCCCCCAGGTTTGGCACAATCGCGGTAGTGCTTTCGGTTGTCTTGGGCAATTTGATTCGGCGTTGCAATGCTTTGATAAGGCGATCGCCATTCTGCCCACAGGTGTTGTGGCGTGGAAAGATCGCAGCTACGCTCTCATGAAGCTGGAACGTTGGCAAGAGGCTCTAGAAAGCTGGAATCACACGATTGAATTGCGCGATAACGTGGCAGAGGCTTGGTTCCAACGGGGCTGTACCCTAGAGCGCCTCGGCAAAATGGATAATGCCCGAATCAACTACCGTAAGGCGATCGCCCTTGAACCAGAATTTGCCCAAGCCAAACAACGCCTTGAACTTCTCGAATCTGGCGTAGACATCCCTTCTAGCCCCGCCCCAGAAACCGCTTCTAGCCCGAACCCAGACCCCTGGGGAGACGCATAAACAACCCTGCCAAAAAAAGAAAACAAAAAAACAGTCCAGAGCAAACCAGACCCATGATGCTTTCTTGAGTGAGAAGGCTATTTTTTACTGACGAAAACCTATGATTGACAGAATTTATACCGATGGTGGCTGCATTAATAATCCCGGCTCCGGCGGCTGGGGCGTTGTCGTCAAATACAAAGATGGTTCCGTTACCGAGCTCGGCGATCGCCAAGACCAGACCACCAATAACCGCATGGAAATGCAGGCAGCCATTGAAGCCCTCAAACTCTTTCGGGATAGCGATCAGCGGGAATCCATTCAACTTTTAACCGATAGCAAATACGTCATTGATGGCATCACCAAATGGATTAAAGGTTGGAAACGTAAAGGCTGGAAAAAATCCTCTGGTGCACCAGTCCTAAACCAAGACCTATGGCAGGAAATGGATAAACTTAACCATCCCGCCGTCGAGTGGACACACGTGAAAGGTCATAGTGGCGAAGAAGGTAACGAACGAGCTGATGCGATCGCCAACAGCTTTGCCCGGGGAAAAGCGCCAATTTTAAAAACCGCTCGGTTCACCAGTGAAAACCAAAAAAACACACAAAAATTACAAAATCTTCCTAAAACTGGAGTGATTCCTTCAACATCCGTAACAGAATTGTCAGTAGATTCCGATGAAAACTCTATAGTGATCCCAAGCGTATCAAGAGTAAATGTTATGACTGACTCCTCAGGTGTTGAAGAAATCGTATTGTCCCGCCACGAACGCGTCCAACAACTTAGTGCTTTGATTGAAAGTTTGCGTATTGCTGACGAAATTGCCGATAAAGGGTATTTCATTAGCAGCTCTGAACTTGCCGATCTTATGGATGTCAATGCCAGTGCCGTGACCAGTCGGGGACATGAATGGACGTGGCGTAATTGGATTGTGTCCCGTGTGAAACGAGAAGGCAACCAAATTTTGTGGCAACTAGACCGCATTATGGGTGATGCCGAGGCTTCCTAAACTCCAGTACGATCGCGGCACGTTAACGTTACATCCACCGCCACAGGGTAAAGATTGGCTTGATTTTGCCACTTGGGATGATCGCATCGAAAAATTCCGCATTCCTGCCCATCACTACCGTCGTCTCGTTGCAACGTTAAATCAAGCGCCAACCGAATTTATTGACGATTGCCACAACTTCACACCTTTAGATCTGCAAGCTAGTTTCTCTCTAACGCCTTATCCCCATCAACTAGAGGCACTGACGGCATGGAAACAGGGCGATCGCCAAGGTGTCGTAGTTTTGCCCACAGCCGCCGGCAAAACCTATCTGGCTCAACTCGCCATCGAATCAACGCCGAGACCAACCTTAATTTTGGTTCCCACCCTAGATTTGATGCACCAATGGTATGAGCAACTGACTAAGGCTTTTCCGGGGGTTGATGTAGGCTTGCTTGGTGGTGGCTCCCGCGATCGCACACCAATTTTAGTCGCGACCTATAACAGCGCCGCGATCCATGCCGAAACCCTCGGCAATCAATATGCGCTGCAAATTTTTGACGAATGCCACCATCTGCCCAGCGACTTTTTTCGGGTTATTGCTGAATATTCCCTTGCGCCCTATCGCCTCGGGTTAACAGCGACACCTGAACGCAGCGACGGAAAAGACAAAGACTTAGACTGGCTAATCGGCAAAATTGTCTACGACAAAACGCCCGACCAACTTTCTGGTAAAGCCCTCGCAGCATTTCAAAGTATTCAAATCCCCGTTGAACTGACAGAACTAGAACAAAAAGCCTACGAGCAGGCGATCGCCACCCGCAACCAATTTTTGCGAGACAACCATATTTCCTTGGGAAGTCTGCAGGGTTGGCAATATTTCGTTGCCGCCAGTTGTCGCTCCCCCGCAGGTCGTCGCGCCATGCTTGCCCACCGCCAAGCCAAAGATATTTCTGCCGGAACCATGGGTAAGCTACGCACTCTCAGTGAACTAATTCAGAAACATTACCCTGACAAAATTCTAATTTTCACCAACGATAATGCGACTGTTTATCGAATCTCCCAAGATTTTCTGATTCCTGCCCTCACCCATCAAACACCCGTCAAAGAAAGACACAATATTCTCGAAGCCTTCCGCCACGGTCAATACCACGTCCTAGTGACCTCCCATGTGCTCAATGAAGGGGTAGATGTACCCGCCGCAAAAGTAGCAATTATTCTGTCAGGGACGAGTTCTTCACGGGAATATATCCAACGACTTGGGCGAATTTTAAGAAAGGGAAATTCTCAAAACAAATTGGCAATCCTGTATGAATTGGTAGCAAAAAATACAAACGAAGAAGGGGTTTCAGTTAGACGGCGATCGCCATCACAAAGGGCATTCAAATCAATAGAAAAATCAAAAATATCCGACTTCACTAATCGCGCAGCAGAATCCAAAAAGCCTTGGCCAAAAAAGAATACAGAAGAATTTTAACTATAAATAACACAAAAAATCTAATCGACGGCAGCAAGAATCTAACAGAATTTCTTTTCTTTTAATATTTGTTGAATATCCAGAAAAAAACAGTAGAACTTAACCAAAAGATAACTTTATCTTTTATTTATTTTGTGAGTATAATAAGACAATCAGATTTATTAAAAACGCGATACAAAGAATCTAAATTCCTTTAAATACCATGCACTTATCTCCGAAGCCTACCCAAAAGACGCGTACAAATTTTGAGCGCACCTTACAAAGATTAGAACAAGAAGTATTGCGTATGGGAGCCTTGGTAGAGGAGGCATTTCGCCTCGGTCATAACTGCCTATTTAAAGAAGATTTAGAAGCACGAGAGCTATTAGTTAAATTAGATAAAAAAATAGATCGTTATTACCGAAAGATTGAGGCAGATTGCTCAGCGATGCTGATTTTGCAAGCGCCAGTTGGGCAAGATTGCCGCATTGTCAGTGCCTTTATGCAGCTGGTTCGAGATTTAGAAAGAATAGCTGATTATGCCAAGGATCTTTCAGAAATGTCGCTGCGCCTTGTGCCCTATCCTACCCATATTTTGATGGCGGAAATTGAGGGCATGTCTGCCCATGCAAGGTTGATGTTGTCCACAAGTTTGGTGGCTCTTGCCGACCTTGATCAAGATGCTGGTGCTTATGTCAAACACCTCGATGATCGTGTTGATGATGATTATGACCGTTTATATGAAGCCCTTGCCAATCAACAAATGATCGGCGGTTCCATCGAGCCTTTTATTTTAATGGGATTGATTATCCGTGATTTAGAACGGATGGCCGACCATGCCACTAATATTGCGCAACGCGTTTCCTATGTCACTACGGGAGAACGCCATTAATAGTCGTCATCTTCAGATAGATCTACGACATCGATCCAACTTTCTAGTTCTTCCCACCCTAAACCTTTGCGGATTAGAGCTGGCTGGTTTGAGGTGAAGTCGAGAATGGTAGAGACCTTAAAGCCGGGTTCGTCTTCGGTATCGATAATGATGTCTACGAGGGGATCGAGGGCATCAAATAATCTGGCTTTTTCGAGTCCTAGGGTAAATAGCTCGCCATCTTCGTCGGGCATATGGGCAGAGGTGGAAATAATCGGGTTTCCTAGTGCCTCTAGTAGTCCTTGGCTGATGGCTTGGTCTGGGACGCGAATACCGGAGGTGCGTCGCTTCGGACTGAGCACCATCTTGGGGACTTGCTTGGTGGCGGGTAGTAAAAAAGTATAGGGCCCTGGCACAACGCGTTTCATGATGCGGTAGGCTTCGTCGCTAACCAAAGCATATTCGGAAATATTAGAGAGGGACGAGCACAAAAAGGTTAGGGGTTTGTCGTTAGCGAGTTGCTTGATTTTGCGGACTTTTTGGACGGCTTGTTTCGCTGTTAGATCACAGCCAATGGCGTACACTGTATCTGTCGGATAGAGCATTACTGCACCGCTTCGCAATTGTTTGGCGATCGCCTCTAGGTCGCGCTGTTGCGGATTTTGCGGGTGTAGAGAATAAAGTTTAGCCATTGTTGCCACCATGAAAAAGATTGCGTATCTAGAATGCCCGACAGGGATCGCTGGGGATATGTGCCTCGGAGCATTAGTAGATGGGGGCGTTCCGTTGGAATATCTCGCAAATCAGCTAAATCGGCTGGGGATCGCTTCTGAGTACGATCTTCGGGCGGAAACGGTGATTCGTCAAGGACAACGGGCAACGAAGGTTCATGTTCAGGTATCAGGTATCAGGGAACAGTTATCAGAAAGGAGGATGGGTGAAGCGAACTCAGAAGTAGAAAATAGTTCGGTGGATTCTGCTGAGCGAAACCCATCGCAGCAGACATCAGATATCAGACATGAGACATCGGGGGAAGAGCATCAGCACGAGGATCATCATGATCACGGTCATGAGCATGGGCACAAGCACGCTCACGAACATCATCATGATCATGGTCATGCGCCACACCGTCATTTGCCGGAAATTCAAGGGCTAATTCGGCAGGCTGGGTTTCCGGAACGGGTTGAGCAGTGGAGTTTGGATATTTTTCAAAATTTGGCGATCGCCGAAGCGACGGTTCATGGGTCAACGCCGGAAGATGTGCATTTTCATGAGGTGGGGGCAACGGATGCGCTGGTGGATATTGTGGGCACTTGTTTGGGCTTGGATTGGTTAGGTATTGAGGCGTTGTATTGTTCGCCGATGCCGACGGGGGGCGGTACGGTAAAGGCAGCCCATGGGATTTTGCCTGTGCCTGTGCCGGCGGTGCTTCAACTTTGGCAACAACGGCAAGTGCCGATTTATAGCAATGGCATCAAAAAAGAATTAGTCACCCCGACGGGCGCGGCGATCGCCACTACTTTGGCAAAGGAATTTGGGGAACCGCCGATGATGCAGCTGGAACGGGTTGCCCTTGGCTCTGGCACGATTGATTTACCTCTACCGAATTTATTGCGGCTTTGGATCGGCTCTGTGGAGACTGCGGCAAATCTTGAAACGGTGATGGAGCTAGAAACGCAAATCGATGATCTCAATCCCCAGGCGATCGCCTATGCCTGTGAAAAGCTGAGAGAAGCCGGAGCAATGGACGTTTTCACCCAAGGAATCGCCATGAAAAAAAATCGGTTGGGGACGCTTCTAACGGTAATTTGCCCTAACGATTTAGTTGAAACTTGCGAAAAAATTATTTTTACTGAAACCACTACTCTAGGCATCCGCCGCCAAAGCCAGAGCCGCTCTATTCTTGACCGTCGCTTTGAAATAATTTCTACACCTCACGGCGACATTAAGATCAAAATTGGCTTCCGGGGTGACAAAATTTATAACGTTCAGCCGGAATACGAAGACTGTGCGGCGATCGCCAGCAAAACAGGACAACCATGGCAGGCGATCGCCCAACAAGCGGTAGAGCAATACGCCCTCGAATAATCTCAATAAAAAAAAGGTACAGAAAGTACCTCTCAGTATTAGCCATAGATTGAAATTAGTTTGTTGAACCTACATGATGCCAACAAAATGCAAAGGACCTTGACCACTCAATAATTCAAGCAACAACGCAAAAAAGCCAATCATGGCAAGGCGACCATTTAATACTTCAGCACTGGTGTTGAGACCCCAAGACAACTCCTGTGGGTACATTTTCATGTTTTCTTTCGGGTGAGTCACTTGGCTAAAGGTGCGGGGCCTATCCTCTAGGGACTCCGTAACCAGATTAGATAAACACTCAATAAAAGTGGGGTGGGTATTTAGTGCAGGAACACGACGGAAATTGGTAATGCCCGCTTCCTCTGCCACCTCGCGGTATTCCATATCAATCTCTTGCAAAGTCTCGATATGCTCTGAGACAAAACTGATGGGAATAACAAGAATATCTTTAACACCCTTTTTACCCAACTCATTAAGGGAATCTTCTGTATAAGGCTGCAGCCATTCCACAGGACCGACACGGCTTTGATAGGCCAGCGTATAGTCATTTGGTCGGTTGAGGGCTGCCATGATCAGACGCGTACATTCTTCAATCTCTTTCTGATAGGGATCCCCTGCTTCCTCGACATAACTCTGGGGGACACCGTGGGCGCTAAAGAAAATATGGGCTTTGTCGGGATCTTCAAACTGATCTAGTTCTTGACGGATCAAATCCACCATTGCGGCAATGTACTGGGGATGGTCATACCAAGAGGCAATGAGGGTGTAGTCAATTTGCTTGAGATCTTCATCTGTGCGCCACATTTCTTCGAGCACACGGAAGCTAGAACCGCTGGTGCTGATAGAAAATTGGGGATAAAGGGGAAGGACAACAAGTTTATCGAGGTTGTCTCCTTTAATTTCGGCGATCGCCTCCTCTGTGAAAGGATGCCAATAGCGCATACCGATGTAAACTTTGACATCTCGTCCCCACTCCTGGAGCTTTTCAGCCAGAGCAGTGCCTTGAGCCTCTGTAATTTGTCGGAGGGGCGAACCACCACCAATCTCTTTGTAATTTTCTTGAGATTTGCCCGCACGGAGGGAAGAGATTAGCCAAGCTAGTGGCTTCTGCATCCAAGGCGCAGGCAAACGGATAATTTCGGGATCAGCAAACAAATTAAATAAAAAAGGACGAACATCCTCTAATTTGTCTGGCCCACCTAAGTTAAGTAATAAGACCCCAACACGACCCATAGCTACTACAGATTAAATTTACTGGTATTTTCTTTAAGTTATTGTAACAAGATAGCGGCTGTGGGTGTTTTCCCTGTCGCAATGGCTACAAGAAAGACGAAAAAGTTTACATTTCAACACTTTTGACTTCATTATTTTGTTCTCAGCCGGAGTTTTTATCGTATTTTTTAGCGGGAAAAGCGGCTCATCTCCACGGGGGGGGATCGGCTGGGGCGATCGCCCAATCAAGCATAAATACGGAGTTTGAGGCGATGTACCAAACTGGGCAAAAGTCCGGAATCACTAGGCAATAAGGTATTGAGTGCGGCATCTTCATCATGATCATTCCAGTAGATGGCGGGGCAGGACATAGAGGGTTGTCCCTTCGCGGCGCACAACGTAAACCGTTTCGTCGGCTGCGATGGTGAGGGTTTCATCGTCGCATCTGGCTCGCCAAGAGTTGCCTTCGTATAAAACTCGACCAGCCTTTCCCGGGGCGATCGCCGTGAGGGTTTCAGCCTGAGGGTCGTCGCTGAGAGTGCGTTTCGATGTTTTGGGCGTAAAAAATTTACGGGAGGCTATCACTGCCACAGTGGAGAAAATTAGCCAGAGGGCAATTTGAAAATTAGAAGAAATGGGGACGAACAGCAAAATGGCTGCCACACCGAGGGCACTAACACCCATCATGAATTCGACAAAGGCTGTAGGGAAGAAAAATTCGAGGGAGCATAGTCCCGCGCCGATACAAAGCCAGATCAACATTGGGTTATTCACTTGCTGCTAAACCTCGCGGGGGAACTGTCCAATCAATAACTTGCGTTAACACGTAACGCCAATGCGTTGATTCCGCTAAATTGGGTGTAGATTTAATCATAGCTTGACCATTTTGGTACAGATACATCAATATTTTGGCTGCTACCTGTGCTGTAATGTTTCGTTAGTTTTATATGTCTTCATCTCCTGCGACAACGACTCCTTATTTACGGGCATCGGGTTCCTTGGCACTACATTTCCAGGTGTCGGATCTCGTTGCTGATCGATATCGCGTTGTTGCGCCCCAAATTTGGCAGGACACTAAGCCGGAATTGCCAGCGGTTTGTGAACATCCTCCGGCGATCGCCAAGCTGTACGGCAAGCTTTATCCCCGTCAACTCCACATTCCTCGGGTTTATGACATTTGTCCCTTACCGGAAGGAGATCTGCTGCTCCTCGACAATATTCCCATCACCGAAAATGGCGAAATTTTGTCTGCCCTTGGCTCGATTTGGGTAGACAGTTCACCCCTACGACAGCTTTATTGGCTCTGGCAAATCCTTGATCTTTGGGAAGATTTACAAGCAGTCAACGCTGTTTCAACGATTCTCCTCCTCGAAAATGTTCGTATCGATGGTTGGCGCATTCGGGTGATGGAGCTAATTGAAGATCCAGAGGATACCGAGATTAGTTTAAAAAATATTGCTGAAAGTTGGCGATCGCTCCAAATTCGTAGCAGTCAAGCCATTCGGGCCGATCTCGAATCTGTCCTCACCCAACTCGAAGATCCTGAAGCGACCTTCAAAGAGATTCAAATTAGCCTCAACAATTTACTCATTGGGCAATCAAGTCAACAGTTGCTACGCACGAAAGTTACTACTGCTTCCGAAGCCGGACAACAGCCAGATATCAATGAAGATAGCTATTTCCCAGTAGCCCAAGAGCAAAAAACAGAAGACCTCGCCAACTATTTAGTGATGGTTTGTGATGGGATTGCGGGTCATGAAGGGGGAGAGATTGCCAGTCAGCTAGCGATCCAGTCGTTGAAATTGCAGTTAGGGGGCTTGCTCAAAGAAATTGAAGCGGCAGCAGACATTTTGCAACCTCACGTGGTGATACAACAACTGGCGGCTTATATTCGCGTGGCTAATAACGTCATCACCGCCCGGAATGACGCGCAGGGTCGAGCTTCCCGCAAACGAATGGCAACTACTTTAACCCTTGCTTTGCAACTGCCCCAAAAGCTTAATGAAGACGATTCGGGCATTGGAAATAGTCATGAGCTTTATATTGCTAATGTGGGTGATAGCCGCGCTTATTGGATTACGGAGACGAAGTGTATTTGCCTCACCGTTGACGATGATGTGGTGAGTCGGGAAGTTCAAGCGGGTCGTAGCTTATATCGTCATGCCCAAACCAGAACGGATGCTGCTGCTATTACCCAAGCTCTGGGGACGAGGGATGGTACGGCATTGCACCCTACAATTCGGCGGTTTATTCTCGATGAAGATGGTGTTTTGGTGGTTTGTTCTGATGGTTTAAGTGATCAGGGCTTTCTGGAGGAAAATTGGCAGACCTTTGCGCCAGTCATTATTCAAGAGCGTCTTACACCGGAGATGATGCTCCAAGCTTTGATGGGTCAAGCTGTTGAAAAAAATACTCACGATAATATTACGGCGGCGATCGCCTTCTATGGCATTACACCCCAGCATCCGGTGGTGATTAAGGCAGGGGAATTAGCGACGGTTCTACCGGAGTCCGAAGATGTGCTGTTCGAGCTACAAAAACCGGAAGAGGCTTTAGAATCTACAGCAACTTCATCGGAGACATTGACTGACGCTGTAGCAGCAACGGATGAAGACAACGAGCTTGCCGAAATGGCGGAAAAAGAGGGTCTTTCCTTTGGGATGATCGCCTTTGGGTTAATTGCGCTAATTATTGTGACTGCAACTGTTGCCTTGGGCTTAGATTGGTTTGTGCGTCGTCAATCGCCTCAACAGCCTGATACTCCGGATGTGGAGCAGCCCCTCGAAAATAATTAACGTCAGTTATGGATAAGAATGTAGCCAAAATTCTTTAGAGAAAAGGAGATACGGAGAGAGAGACACGGGGAAGC
>NZ_MRBY01000046.1 GCF_001904615.1 [Limnothrix rosea] IAM M-220 | reverse complement strand
ATTTCTATCAAACCCTCTCCTCCTACTTTTTTCCAGTTTTGTCCTGTACTGAGATCTTCTATAATTTTTTAAGAATTGAGTGGGGTATAAAATCTATGAGTTTAGAAAATGAAATTGAACAAAGAAGCGCGGAAGTTAAATCTGACAGCTATTCTATGTCAATTGGAGAACTTGTTAATCTTTATCAGGATCATGAAATTGACATACATCCGGAATTCCAAAGATTTTACCGATGGTCTTCTCTACAAAAAACAAAACTTATTGAATCCATACTGTTAGGCATTCCATTACCTCCAATTTTTGTATCGCAAAGAAAAGATGGAGTTTGGGATGTTGTCGATGGGTTACAGCGACTATCAACGATATTTCAATTTATGGGAATTCTTATCGGTGAAGATGAAAAAAGACTTGAGCCTTTGGTATTAGAGGAAACAAAGTATTTGCCTTCTCTGAAAGATAAACTTTGGTCAAATCCTGAAGACCCAGAAAACTCATTTACTAAGGCACAACAATTATTTATTAAGCGTTCCAAACTTGATGTCAAAATAATATTAAAAGAAAGTGATGAAAAAAGTAAATATGAATTGTTCCAACGCCTAAATACTGGAGGTTCCCCACTTTCAGAACAAGAGATTAGAAATTGTATTTTAGTCATGGAAAATAGAGAGATGTTTTTATGGCTACAAAGTCTATGTAACAGTGATGACTTTCAAGAATGTCTCACTCTAACTGATAGAGCGAAAGAGGAAAAATATGATATGGATTTAGCCCTAAGATTTGTCGTATTTAGAAAAATAGATGCTATAGAGCTTAAAAAAATTAAAGATATCAATGAATTTGTCACTGACAAAATGTTAGAAATAGCGCGAAACGAAGACTTTGACTTTGAAGAAGAAACGGAGGCTTTCAATCAGACTTTTTACATTCTTAAAAGTAAAATAGGTCAAGATTGTTTTCACCGTTATGATATTAATAAAGAGCGCTTTTTGGGAGGTTTCTTATTGTCTGCATTTGAGACAATTGCTCTTGGTATTGCACACAACTATGAAGAGATACTAGAGGTAAAAGAAACTTTCCATATCTTAGAAAGAATTAAAGAGCTATGGTCTAAAAACAATTTCTTGAAAAGTATCGGATCTGGAAAAACGGCAAGTTTAAGGATGCCTAAAATTGTGCCTCTAGGGCGTAAGTTATTTAAACCATGAGCAAGATCCGGACTGCACTAGAATTAAATAGTGCTTTAACTAGAGATATTACTTGGCGGAAAAAAGAGCTCATCTACATCAAAACCTTAATTGAAAAGAATCAGTATCGATCTCCGCACTCAGCGTTACTCCGAAGTGGAATCACTATGTTATATGCACATTGGGAAGGATATGTTAAAACAGCTTCTACACATTACCTAGAGTTTTTAGTACGACAGAATCTCAATTATGAAGACTTAAATAGAAATCTTATTGCTCTTTCGTTTAAAGAAAAATTACAAGAATCTGAAATGACTAACCGATCTACGATATTCACTCAAGTTGTAGAATTGTTATTAGACAAAACGGAAGATAAATTTAGGCTCAATTGGCGTGAATGCATTAAGACTTACTCGAACTTAAATTCAAAAGTTTTAGAAGATATTTTATGTTCTCTAGGTTTAGACTATTCTCTTTATGAAAGTAAGAAAAATATTATTGATCAGTCTTTGCTAGCTTCGAGAAATAGAGTTGCCCACGGTCAATATGAAGTTATTGATGAAAAAATATACGAGAGTTTACATCATGAGATTATTTTACTTATGGATTTACTAAGAGATCAAATAGAGAATGCAGTGCATACTAAATCTTATTTGCGTAACCATACTGACTTCTCTTCGTAATATTTTATCTCTAATGCTCTCCTAATATTTAACCCAGAAATTTACGTTTATAAACCGTGAGAAATTTGTAGAGCTGCATCACCAGTTTTAGTTTCTTTTGATAGTCAACAAGCTGTTGTTTTTTATCGATAACAAAATCCTTTACTTCTGGTAGCTGTGCCATATCTTGCCGCGCCTGTTCCATATCGGCCACAATTTGGCGCTCGTCCGCCGTCAGTTTTTGGCGGAGATTCCGTAATTTTCGATGCCAACGGGGCAGTTTCCACAGGACATAAATATTCAGTCCTGCTAGAAATAAATTGAAGGCGATCGCCACCCCAAACTGCCAAGTTGGATGTTCCATAGTTACGATTTTTAAACTGTTGCCATCCAGTCAATACACTGTTGTAAATCTTGCTGCATTGTCTCAGGATCTTGGTGATAGCGTCGACCATGTCCCGGTAAAATCCACGAAAATTTGTAATCCCGCAGTTTTTTCATGGATTCGATTTGCTTTTCCCACGAATACCAACAGTAATTTCTAAAGCCCGTCAAATGCCCTAGCCGCGCAGAATAGGCGAGATGATCACCCGTAAATAAATACTCATTTTTGTAGAGTAGTACGGTATGGCCTGCGGTATGTCCCGGCACTAGAATAATTTTGATATCTTCAGCAAAATCAATGGGTTCTGTTCCCTCTAGAACAATTTCCAGATTCTTTGTGCTGTCGCTAATTTCGGTCTGATGGAGGAGGCGATCGCAGGCAAAATGATCATGAAATTTTTGGTGATCCGCCACATCATCGCGGTGGGTGAGGTAGAGATATTTCACCCCGCCCATATTTTCTAATTGTTTCGTTAAAGGGGGGTTAAAGCGAGGCGAATCAATGAGAATATTACCCTCTGGGCGCTGGATAAAATAAGAGGCCGCACCAAAGGATTTTTTTGAATGATAGCCACAATAGTACACATTTTCGGCAATGGGCAAAGGAAACTCAGCTTGGATCGTTTTAATGTCATTAGGAGGATTAACCGTGCCGATGGATGCTGTCGGACAAGCTAACAATGCTTGCAAAGCTTCCCTTTCTTCAGCAGCATTTTTGGGTTGGTGATAAACCGCCGATTGACTTTCTTGGCGATTAAAAATTTCAGGGCTTAGCCAACGGCAGGTATCACAGTCAATGCAGGTGCTATCCACATAAAATTCACCCTCAATATTCTGCGATCGCCGATTTTTTAGGGTTGCCATATCAGAATATATTTTCCTCATACTTAATTATCTTGATTTGATCGTAGCATCGACAAATTTAGGAATTGGGCGGCTAAACGAACATCGTGTAAAATAAACACATAAGCTTTGCGATTGAACTAACGGAGTTACTTTTACCCATGGCAGGCGGCAACTTGGCGATTACGGCGGCGGACTATAGCTTACTGACGGATTTGTATCAGCTCACCATGTCAGCTTGCTATGTCGGCGAAGGATTGGCGGAAACACCTGCGCATTTTGAAATGTTTACGCGACGGCTCTCCAATGGCTTTGGCTATTTTGTGGCGATGGGGCTGGAGCAGGTTTTGAGTTATCTCGAAGCGCTGCAATTTACAGGCGAACAAATTGATTATTTGCAGCAAACAGGTATTTTTGAGTATGCACCAGCCGCTTTTTGGGAATTATTACGAGGTGGCAAATTTACGGGAAATGTCTGGGCGGTTCCCGAAGGTACACCAATGTTTCCCCACGAGCCTTTTTTGCGGATTGAAGCGCCCCTTTGGCAGGCTCAAATTGTCGAAACCTTTATTCTCAATGCCATCAATTACCAAACGCTCATTGCCACTAGGGCAGCGAGAATGCGTCATCAGGCCGGCGATCGCCTCCTTTTAGAATTTGGCACAAGACGCGCCTTTAGTCCCCAGGGCGCAACATGGGCAGCCCGGGCAGCTTTAGCGGGCGGTTTAGACGCAACATCAAATGTTTTGGCGGCACAGCAACTGGGTGTAAATCCAGTGGGCACAATGGCTCATGCGTTGGTAATGGCTGTGGGTACACTGGAGGGATCTGAGGATCAAGCCTTTCAAGCCTTTCACCGTTATTTTCCGGCAGCCCCTCTGCTCATCGATACCTACGACACCATGGGCGCAGCACACCGTTTAAAAACACAAATTGAAGCAGGAGAAACAGTCTTAAAAGGGATTCGTTTAGATTCTGGGAATTTGGCACAGCTTTCCAAAGATATTCATGAGCTAATGCCAGACATTACTATTTTTGCCAGCGGTGATTTAGATGAATACGAAATTGCGCGATTACAAAATGCTGGGACGCAAATTAACGGCTATGGCTTAGGCACAAAACTCGTGACAGGTTCCCCGGTGAATGGCGTATATAAGCTCGTCGAAATTGCCGATAAACCCACAATGAAAAAAGCGAAAAATAAGGCAACTTATCCCGGCTGCAAACAGGTTTTTCGTAATGTCGCAGAGGGCTGTGACCGTATGGCATTAGCGACAGAATCCCCCCAAAATAACGAGATTTCTTTATTGGAGTTGGTAATGAAAGGGGGCGATCGCCTCACCGAACCAGAAGCCCTTAAAACAATAAGAAATCGAACAAAAGTAAACGTTGAAAAGCTGCCCGATGGCGTTAAACAGTTGCAAAACTCTGATCCCTACCCCGTCGAAATTTCCGAGCAATTACAAGCTCTAACGAAAGAAGTCGCAGCCCGACTCAAAAACTATACGTGATACCTGATACCTGTTCNACTGTTCACTGTTCACTGTTCACTGTTCACTGTTCACTGTTCACTGTTCACTGTTTTCTGAAATTTCACCATAAAAAAGCCATCCATATCGTGTTTGTGAGGCAACACTTCAATCCAACCTTCCTCTGAAGCAAACGAATACGCAGGAGAACTTTCTTCAGGTTTGACAATTTGCCACTCGGGATTTTCTTCGAGGAACTTAGCGGCGATCGCCGCATTTTCTGCCGGATTAATCGTGCAGGTGGAATACACTAAACAGCCATTCGGTTTCACCCATTTCGAGCCAGCCTGTAGAAGTTCCGATTGAAGTTGGGTAAGTTCAGAAATTTTGTCGGGGTTTTGTTGCCAGCGAATATCCGGGCGTTTATGAAGCGTTCCCAAACCAGAACAAGGCACATCTAAGAGAACACGATCAGCCATCTGCCGAAACTGGGGATACTCACGACTATCCCCGATTAGGGTGCGGATCATCATCAAATCTAGACGACGGGCATTTTGTTCGATTTTATTAATGCGGGATTGGTATTTATCACTCGCCCAAATTGTCCCCTCATCACCCATCAGCTCAGCGATGTGAGTCGTTTTCCCGCCCGGCGCAGCACAGGCATCAATAATCACTTCCTTTGGCTGGGGATCAAGCAAATGAGAAACCAATTGGGCACTAGCATCTTGGATCGTCCACCAGCCCTCTTTATAGCCCGGCAAATTTTGAATCATGCCCCGCTTTTCGGTCAGCCGTAATGCATTCGGTAAGTCGGCGATCGCCTCACATTTCACCCCAGCATTAGCGAACAATACCTGTACATGTTCCAAAGATTGTTTAAGAGGATTGATACGAATATCGAGAGTTGCAGGCTGATTAAACCATTCACAAAGCTGCGCCGTTTCTTCTTCACCAAATTGTCCAAGCCACGTTGCGATGAGCCATTCAGGAAAACTATATTGCAAAGCAAAACGTTGGGGCTGTGACCCTGGCAAAACTAACGGATCGCCATTTTTTTCCTGAGATCGTAAATATTGTCTGAGGCAACCATTCACCACCCCAGCCAACTTGCCAAGGCGATTTTCCTTCGCCAGATCAACCGTCGTATTAACCGCTGCCGACGGCGGAATCGAATCTAAATAACGAATTTGATATAAACCCAATTGCAGTAATACTCGCAAATCAGGCGGCTGCTGCTCAATAGGTTTACTACCAAACTGATTAATAATCGCATCTAAGGTTTTCTGACGGCGCACTGTCCCGTAGACTAGCTCCGCCACGAAGCCGCGATCACTGCCCTTGAGGCCACTTTTATGTAATACCCGATCAAGGGCAATATCAGTAAAAGCCTTATGGTACATGATTTGGCGAAGAGCGATAAACGCAAGCTGACGTGCTGAAGACATGAAATCCAAAAAAACAAAGTAGATTGATTATCCCCCATTACTGACCTATGCTTGATGGCGAAATGTGTCGTGACAAAGGTTGCAGTAAATGCGCTTAATTTCAGATTTTGATGGCGTTATCATAGATTTATCGGAACGTTATTACCATGTTTATCGCTGGTCATTGGCGCAAATCGCGGCACCAGAGCAACCCATTACTCCCCTCACCAAAGCCGAATTTTGGCAGCTCAAGCGAACCCAAACACCTCGACCAGAGATTGGCTTAAAATCTGGGCTAACCGAGGCGCAAATCCCAAAATTTATTGAGCTACGCAATGATCATGCCCATGCCCTCGAAAATATGGTGCACGATAAAATCATTGATGGCTCTGTGGAAGCGCTACAAACGGCAAAGGAGCTTGGCTGGGAAATTATGACGGTCACAATGCGTCGCGCTAGCGAGCTGCAAAAGGTGATGGATTTAAACCCAGTCCTCAATGACCTCATTCCGGGCGATCGCCGCTTCACCAAGTCTGACCGAGCTGAACGGGAACGCGATATTGACCTAAAGCCCATTTTGCTCGACGAAACTTTATTGCAATTACCTCCAGCTGATATTGCTTGGATGGTCGGTGATACCGAAGCCGATATTCGGTCTGCCCGTGCTTGTAATATTCCGATTATCTCCGTGTTATCTGGTATTCGCGATCGCCAGATCCTCGAATCATTTAAACCCGACTACATTGCCGAAAACCTTTTAGAAGCAGTACAACTTATCCAAACAAAACTGTAAACCCTACTCTGTGGGGATATCTTCCAAAGTGTCCGTGAGATCTTTTAATTTTTGTTCGATCTCCTGTTTGATTGCCAACAATTTTTTTAGGCGGTGATAACGGGCGATCGCCAAACTAACCGCAGGAATCTCCTCCACAGGACAAGGCTTAGACCAAAGCTTCCCAAACTCATCTAAGCCACAAAGAGCATAGCCCCCAGACATTTCTGCAGGAGTCAATACCTTATCCGTCGCTTCTTTCTGACCAGTAGTGGCAGATTGTAACCAGCCATCGAGCAGAGGACCCTCTAGATAAACATCTTGGATTTTCCGCTGAGTGTCCTGTAGCTGCTGAACAAGACCGAGAGAATGTTCCCTGAGACGATCTAAAACATCAAGTACATAATGAGGATTAGACCTATGACGGTGCTGCGTAATCGGCGTTGCCTTAAGACGTGGTAGAGCCGGTAATGGCTTAGCAACAGGAGCAGCACCCGCAATCGTAAAAGAAGGCTTACTGACCCGATCTAAAATATCCGCCGGAGTTTGTAGACTGTTTTCCATTACTTCTCCACCATTAGGCACTCAACATTGATAACTTGAAGTCGATTAGAGCTTTAGATCCCTATTTTTTACCAATTTAATAGCAAAAATATTTTAATAGGAGCTTTTAGCAAATATAGCACCGCGAATTAGAAATACTCTACAAAACCGATTATTGACAAGTCCCTCCCATGCCCTATAACAAGCGTAAAAGGCTGTGATATAATTCTGTCGCTCGAAAGGGGCTGTGGCTCAGTTGGATAGAGCAAGCGCCTCCTAAATTTTATTTGGGCATCATGGTTGGAAACACCATCGATGAATGTGGTCTAATTCAGGGAAACCTAAACCCTCGTATTCTGGCGATTTTTTTAACATCACCAAATACAAGAAAATGGCAATCCTGAGCCAAGCTCTATTTTCCTCTAAATAGAGAAGGTGCAGAGACTAATTGCAGAACAGAGGATTTTTTATAACCAAAATATTCTGCAATATAACGGCCACCACCTAAAGAACTACTTTTGCTTTTTTTTACTAAAAGTATTTCCATGGTGAAGAGATAGTCCAGAGAGTCGGGGAAACCCACACAAATCTGAAGCGCTAGGTCGCCGGTTCGAATCCGGCCAGTCCCGTTTAATCGCATATTGCCATCAAATAAGGCACAAAAAAAGAGGCGATCGCCTCTCCATTAATTTCTAAATAACCTGAGTTCGGTTGAAGAAAAGTTCGGAATGACGATGCAGCGAAGGGGGAGAGTGAGTGAGGGGATTTTGTCTGCCAACAAACAACCATAGGTAACCTGAGTTTTGCTTAAGGGTGCTCGGCAATACGACGCGGCGAATAAGAGAGCGGGAGATAGGGAGATGTTTTATTCAAACAATCCTAGCTTTCGAAAAACGCAGATTTTCCTTGGTTATCCGTGTCTCTCCCTTTGCTTGTCTCCCTTTCTCTAAAGAATGTCAGCTAAATTCTTATCCATAACTGACGTTAGGTATCAAACAATGAGAATTTCGATTGATTCTCCGTTTCCCCCTCTCCCTGTGTCTCCCGTTTCTCGGAGGCATTCAAGCTAGCACTTAACCCGAACTGACATTAAATACTCTAAATACCGGCTAAATACCGCTATCCTTGATGCCCTCCCACCAACCGCAAAGCAGCGATGATATCAAATTGGTTCCCGTTGGTCGCGCTCCGCTACACCACCAACTAACCCTACGAGTATAGTTGGAGCACTGCGAAATTTTAAAAGTAGTAACCGTCAACGATTAATCATCATCCGTCGGGAAATTTTCATTACCCAAAAGTTCTCTGGCCGTCTCACTAGGAACATAACCATAACCCCAAGTTGCATTTTGAGAATCATCCACAATTTGAGGGGTAATGATAAACAGTAATTCTCGACGACTATTAAGACGATTAGTACTTCTAAAAAGCGAACCCAAGATGGGAATATCACCGAGGAGAGGAACCTTAGACGTTTCCACTAAATCCCGCTCATCGATTACACCAGCCAGAATGAGAGTTTGATCATCACGGAGACGCACCAAGCCAGAAGTCAGCTTGCTCTCACGCTTGAGAGTCACCGGCTCACCATCAACCTCCTCACTACCCGCAATGCTAGAGATTGACGGCTCAATGTTCATTGAGATGAAACCATTATCATCAATGCCAGCGACTTCAACTTGCACCTGAAGACCAACCTCATCAATGACAGGCTCTTCACCAGCACCGATTACATCACCATCGTTGTTTGTAATCTCAATTTGTCTAGTACCAACGACAATATCTTCCGTGAGATCAATATTTGCAGTCTCATCCTCTTGGATAATCAACGTCGGATCGGCGATGATCTTTGAAGTGCTATTCCGTAATAGACCAGCAACCAGCTGCCCAACAAAATTAGTGCCACGCGTTGGTGAAACACTGCGATTACCTAAACCTTCAAGGCGAGCAGTGACATTACGTATCGTGCTTGTGACACCATTGACCGTTGATGTCGTCGTAGAAACATCTTGCAGTACCGCAACAACTTGATTTGGGTCAATCCCTAGTGCATCAATATCTATGGGAGAAAAGCTAGGATCAATTGCACTAGCAACGCCGATCGCCTGCTCAATGTTGCCAACAAAAATAGCGTCATCTGGTGTGCTGCTATCGAAAGCATCTAACTGCTCACCCAGCGAAATGCTACTGTCATTACCCTGCTCGACCGTAATGGCGTTGGGATTAAATTCTCCAAAAACAGAAGAGGTTCTTGACAAATCATTAGGGGACAGAATGATGCCGTCTCCTGCACTGATACCAACACGATCTTCCAATAGCAGCTTAATATCAGATGAAATCGAGCGATTACCACTTAAGGTCACATCGAGGATCTTGACGTTAACTGCAACTTGACGTTTTCTCGCGTCGAGCTGAGTGAGGAAGTTACTGGCAATTTCAATAACTTTGGGCTCTCCAGTAACGGTAATAGAATTGAGGCGTTCGTCGGTCAGGATTTGTATATTTGGTAGTAAACCATTTTCGTCGGTACCAGCACTTTCCAGATAAGCTTGGGCTTCTACAACATCGGCTTGGTTCAAGCGGAAGCTTCGGGTGACTTTCGGAGAAATAGCGTTTGGTAACTCTGTACCGACAAAAATCGTCCGGCCGCGCATGGTTGCGTCAAGATCGGACAACATCAATACATAGTTAAAGACATCTTGAACTGGCTCGTTTTCAAGATCAAGGGAGATATTTTTATCCGTAATGTCGTCGGCAAAAACAAGGTTGAGTTCAGCAGAACGGGCCAGTAGCGTCAAAACATCTTGTGTTGGTGCTTCCTTGAGGACAAGGCGCGGAACAACGGAAGCGGTACCGAGATCAACGTAATTCGGAAAGGAGGTATCAATGGTTGAAACGGCGATATCTCCTACTGGTGGCGCACTAGCACGGGGGAGAAAGGGGGGGATGGGAGCGGATGGTCGTAGTAAGTTTTCTGTTGTTGTTGGGCTGGGCTTACCTTCCCTTGGGATTTGGGGATCAGGAAAGAGAATTTCTGGTTCTGCTGTTGTATTGTCAATTTCTGCTGGTGTTACATCATTTTCGTTTGGTTCTTCGGCTTGGGCAATTAAGACATTGTCGCTTGTGGTGGCTGCGGCTTTCGGTGTGTAACTGAAGATGACGCTCGATTTGTCACGGCTTAGGACTTCTCCTGTGGGGGCTTCACCTTGTCCTGTGGCAATAATTCTGACGCTTTCTGGGTCGAGTTGTATGATTTCAATCGCCTCAATCCCGGGCATTGGATTCCGCTGGGCAAAGGTTTGGCGATCGCCTAAATCTAATGTTGTGTTGAGAATATCTGTAATTGTCTGGTTATCACGGCTAATCGTGAAAACTTGAGGAATTTCATCACTTTCCCCGGCGATCGCAAATTGCACCTCTAAACCGTCACCTGCGGGTCGGATATCTAGATCAACCAACTGGCGTATGTTGGCTGAGTAAGCAGGCGATAGAGCGACAAAGCTTGTTATAGCTCCAGCTACCAATCCAGAATAGGGTTTTATGTTCACAATCTCAGGGCTCCTCAAACGCTAATGCAGTAAGTTTAGTTGAAAAAAGCAAGTTATTTATAGATGCAACATTAATAATCTTAGTATTGAAACCGAATTCGTAAGTAGAAAAGCTCCAATATTTAGCACTCAGCCATGCCGCTGCGAGCGATCTCTCCTTTATTGGGGCGGGGCTTCTTCTGCGGGAGCTTCCGCGGCTAATTCCTCTTGGCGTGCTTGTAATTCTTCCGGTGTAGGTGCGATCAAGGCATCAATGACAAAGGAGATACCAAGTTTGGTGGGATTTTGTGGAATCAACTCTCGTTCTGTGTACAAATATGATGGCGGTTCAGCAATATTCGTCGAAAATTCCCGAAGAACGATAAGTGGCTGCAACAAGTCTAGATTCTCTAGCATTGAGTCAACTTGGGCATAGGTCATATTTTCAAATGACACATTGAAAGTCTGGCGTTTTAGTTTATTAATGGCTGCTTCGCCGTAGGTATCATCAGTAATAAATTCTGGTTGTGGCGAAGTGGGCTCATAGCTGACGAGCTGAATGTCACTAGCTGTCAAAATACGATTTAAATCCAGCAAAAAGGTCTGGATCTGTTTGTCTTTACCATAGGCATTAATCACTTCGCTAGCAATTCTCTCTTCTTGAACGAGTTGAGCTTCTAGTTCGGCGATTTTATTTTCGCTACCGGCTGCTTGTTTTTGTTGGAGTTCTGCTTGTTTTTGTTGGAGTTCTGTCTGGAGTGTCTCTGTTTCGGCATTGATTGGCTTCACAAAAAACCACCAAAGGGCTCCTGCCCCAGCAAGACCGGCGATCGCCAGCAGTGCCCCCAGAATCATTGACGTGAACTCTACTCCAAAAGCATTAAAGTACCCCTGTTGTTCAGCACCATCACCTACTAAGTCAGTTTTAAATTCTTCAGAATACGCCATGTCTTTGCAAAACTCCTCTTTTTGTCGCGCCGAAAATAGGCTTTAAATTATTGGTTAAAAACTTGTTTTTAATCTTTCCGCCATACCTCTCGCTCCCTGCTCCTCTAAGGTTTGAATAATTTCAGCGTCGGTTAATTCCTTCAAAGTCACAGCAATTGTATATTCCACAACTTTGGGCATTTCAACGGATTCGACAGGTCTAGAAAATTCGAGGACCGCGGGATTATCAATTAGGTTGGCGCTGACAATATAAACTTCTTCAGAAACAAACAATGGCGAAGCCTGTAAGTTGATCGTTAGATCATTAACATCGGTGAAGTTTTGGGAATAGCCACGTACTAAAACTTGGCCATCGGTTTGCTCAAAAGAACTAAGTTGTAAACCAGAAGGTGTGAGGTCGCTAATTTCTTGAAGCACGGCCGCCCAAGGCTTAATCTTCGTCTGTAAAACCTCAACAAAGGCAACACTTTGATCCTTGAGCACAGCGACCCGGCTTTGTAGGGCATTAACCTTTGCATTTTGAGCATCGATCTGTTGGATTTCTTGATCAACGACAATAATTTCTTCTTGGGTATCGGCCTTCACTTTGGAGGCATTCCAAAAGAGAAAACCCACTGCAGCTAAGCAAACCGCTGCCACAATGCCCCCAGCAACTAAAGGAGCTGGCTCTTGACCATTGGGAGCAATGGATTTAGATGATGATTTTTCTAGTGCTGCGCTATTTTCACCATTCAGTTGGCGATCGCTCAGAAAATTAATATCTAGGCTATACATCCCCTAAACCTCCCTTAATCCCAGTCCGAGTGCTGTGCCCAAGGCCGGTTTTTGTACCTGCGGAATATCATCTTCCGTTTCAATGGATAAAGCTTCAAACGGATCAATTTGTAACGTTGGAATGCTTAAACGCTGGGTGAAAAACTCGTCTAGCTGACCAATACCGCCGCCGGGTCCAGCGAGCAGGAGCTGGGCAACTTCGAGTTCTGCACTCTGATTTAAGTAAAAATCAATGGAGCGTCGCAACTCATCAGCGAGTTCGCCTAGTACCCGCAGCAAGGCCGCCATCCCGGGATTAATGCCGGTTGCACCTGTACGCACTCCTTCAACGGGGGTATTGGGAATTGTCATACCTTGCAAGAGTTCAATATTACGAGATGCCGGTAGACTCATCGCCCGTGATAAAGCACTCTGCAGTTGGAAAGTCCCTATGGGCACTGTCCGGGAGAATTGCGGTACACCATCAACGACAATGGCAATTTCTGTACAGTCAAACTCAACGTCAACGAGGACAACGGCTTCTTGGGAACTAAATTGTCGGAGTTGCTCACGAATCGTGCGGATGAGGGAAAAACTATTAATCTCTAAAACATCGATTTGTAAACCAGCCTGATGGAAGGTGTCGTAGTAGGAGTCGGTGACTTCTTGGCGAGTAGCCACGAGAAGAACTTGTACTTTATCAATGCCGTCTTCGTCTTGGAAAAATCCGAGCTTCTGATAGTCGAGATCAACTTCTTCGCGGGGATAGGGTAAATACAAACCTGCTTCGTGGTTTAAGACCATATCCCTTAACTCTGCGTCATCTAGTTCGGCTGGAATGGGGATAAGTCGGATAATTGCTTCGCGCATTGGTACTGCTGCGGCAACTTTCTGAGCGGTGATATTGTGAGCGGCGAGGGTGTCTTGGATTAATTCGGCGAGGGCGGGGGAGTCAACAATTTTGCCTTCTTCGAAAATGCCTTCTGGGACTTCTTCGCTAATACAGTTGGCAAGTTTGTAGATTTGTCCTTGCTTTTTTAACTGAACAATATTCAGCCGCTCGGCAGAGATTTCTATCCCGATGCCACTACTTTTTGGCTTTAGGATGTTTTTGAGAAAATCTAACATGGGAAAATTTTCAAGAAATTGAGGGCTTGTAAAGGCACCAGTTGATCGCCGAAGCTTTTTGCTGCTATCCAATCTAGCTCAGTTTGACGGAAGTGGGTAGTGGTCTTTGGGAAGGGATAGAATAAGTCGGCTAATGGTGTGATGGTTACTTGGTTTTTGGGAATTATTATTGTTTCGAAAGTTTTGTGATTGACTGTTGGTAATTCTTTGTTTTTGAGGAGCTTTTGTATGTTCAAACGTTGGTTTCTGGGGGTTGCGGTAGGTGTCAGTGTGATGGCGATCGCCGGTTGTGGTTCTTCGCCTCAGACAAATTCTGCTGGTTCTAGCGACGCACCGGAGGTGGAATTTTGGACAATGCAATTGCAACCGAAGTTTACGGAATATTTCAATACACTAATTTCCGAGTTTGAGGCTGGACAATCTGGGCTTTCTGTGCGTTGGGTGGATGTGCCTTGGTCGGCGATGGAAAGTAAGGTGTTAACGGCGGTTTCGGCAAAGACAGCGCCGGATGTGGTGAATCTCAATCCAAATTTTGCGTCTCAGCTTGCGAGTAAAAATGCTTGGCTCAATCTGGATACCGTGTTGACCCAAGAAATGCGCGATCGCTATTTACCAAAGATTTGGGAGGCGAATCAAATTGACGGGCAAACTTTTGGTGTGCCTTGGTATCTCACCACTCGTATTAGTTTTTATAATCAAGATTTATTTGAGCAAGCCGGCATTACCGCGCCTCCTAAAACCTACGAGGAGTTGGCTGAGGTTGCGGCTGAGGTAAAAGCAAATACGGGTAAATATGCCTTTTTTGCGACCTTTGTGCCGGGGGATTCTAATGAGGTTTTAGAGTCGATGGTGCAGATGGGGGTCACTTTCACTGGGGAGGATGGCAAAGCGGCTTTTAATACACCTGCAGGGATTGCGGCGTTCCGGTATTGGGTGGATTTGTATGAGCAGGATTTGTTGCCGCCGGAGGTCTTGACCCAAGGGCATCAGCATGGCATCGAGCTGTATCAAGCGGGTGAAACGGCAATTGTTAATACGTCGCCGGAGTTTATTAAGACGATTCAGCAGAATGCGCCAAGTATCGCGGCAGTGTCGATGCCTTCGGATCAGATTACGGGTTCGACGGGCAAAAAGAATGTGGCTGTGATGAATTTGGTGATTCCTAAGGATTCGCCAGATCAAGAGGCAGCTCTGGAGTTTGCATTGTTTGTGACGAATACGGAAAATCAGTTGGAATTTGCAAAGTCAGCGAATGTTCTACCGTCGACAGTAGACGCAGTAGAGCAGTACATTGCTGCTTTGGAAGGGGAATCGTCTGAAAATTTAATCAGTCTAGCTCGACAGGTCAGCGCCCGACAGCTTAAAGATGCGGAGATTTTGATTCCGGCTCAAAAGAATCTAACTCAGCTTCAAAAGTTTGTTTATGAAAATCTTCAGGCGGCGATGCTTGGGCAAAAATCTGTGGAACAGGCGGTAGAGGATGCGGCGGCGGCTTGGGATAGTTTGCCTCGGTGAGGGACATTTTTTGATTTTTTAGGGGGCAAGTTGGGGCGATCGCCGCCATCGCTTTTATAGTATTCGTTTAAATTATGGAGAGCAAAAATAAATGGAAATTCAGTTTCGAGAGTTTAACCCGTTTGATTTATGGATGTGGATTGAGTTTGAAAGTGTGCCTTCTCGCAATGAAACCCAGTATGTGGAAGAGCTGTTTGATTCTTGGTTTTATCTCGGCAAATTAGGTGGATTTAATGCCGAAAATCTCCAGATTCAAGATACGGGGGTGGAGGTGAGCTATCTGGAGTACGACCATGACTATGCTGGTAATGCGATGATGGCACCGATGCACAATATGGGTGACTGGGAATATCTCGGTATGTGGGGACGTTGTTGGTTTGACCTGGGCACGAGCGACCTTGTTGCCCTTGATATTCTCGCAAATGCCATGACTCAGCTGAGTAAGGATTTTGTGCCGATGAAACGTCTGGTCATTGGTGGCGAAAATCCTGATTGGCCGATTGAGCAAGAAGAATCTGCTAGTAATGGTTGGTATGAGTAGGCCTCAACTAACGGCCATTGTGGCGATGAGTGTGGATGGGAAAATTGCTGATCGGCGGCGATCGCCCGCCCGTTTTGGGTCGGCGGTGGATAAGGCTCATTTGGAAGAACAAATTGCGGCGATGGATGCGGTGATTTTTGGGGCGAATACCCTGCGAGCCTATGGCACAAGTTTGTCCATTCGGAAGCCGCAGTTATTGGCACGAAGAAAACGATGGGGCAAACCTCCTCAACCGATTCATTTTGTTTGTTCTGCGTCTGGGGCGATCGCCGCTGATTTACGTTTTTTTGAGCAGCCAATCCCAAGGGGTTTAATTACAACGCCCACCGGAAAACAAGCTTGGCTAACTTCAGAAAAATTTTCCCAAATTATCGAGCTAGACTCATGTCAAAATTGGCTGCCTGTCTTAAATAAGTTACAAAACCAAGGCATCAAAAAAATTGGACTATTAGGCGGCGGTGAACTCATTGGGAGTTTTGTGGATCAAGATTTAATTGACGAATATTGCATCACCCTTTGCCCACTGGTGTTGGGCAGCAAAATGGCTCCAACCTGGTGCGGTGGTAGTGGTTTTCTGGAGGCATTCAGCACAAAACTAGAGCTACTGAGTACAAAAGTCGTCGCGTCAGAAATTTTTATTCGTTATCGGGTGGTGCGTTGAGATGACGATTTTACGGGTTCAAAATCTAGCTTTGCAGGTGGCTACCCGCACAATTTTGCAGGATATTTCTTTTGAGCTGAATACGGGCGATCGCCTTGTGCTATTGGGAGCCTCAGGTTCTGGGAAAAGCACCATTTTACAAATGCTAAATCGATTGCAATCGCCAACCTCTGGCCAACTCACTTTTCTGGATAAACCCTACGCTGACTATGCGCCGGAAGAACTGCGGCGGCAAATCAATCTTGTGCCCCAAGAACCCACATTACTGGGTATGCAGGTAAAGGAGGCATTACTTTACCCACTGACATTACAAAAACTACCAAAGCCAGAAATCCAACGGCGATATTTATATTGGCAAGAAAAACTAAACATGCCCGAAGTTTGGCTAGACCGCAATGAAGCCCTATTATCCGGTGGCCAAAAACAATGGGTGGCGATCGCCCGTGGCCTCACGCTAGAACCCAAAATCTTGCTCCTCGATGAACCGACCTCAGCGCTAGATATTGGGCGATCAAATAATTTAGTAGAAATCCTATTGGCCGCCCAAATAGAAACACAAATTCCGATGGTTATAGCAACTCACGAATTAGATTTTGCCAAACATTTAGCAACCCATGTGATTTATATCGAAAAAGGTCAAATCACCATGCAGGCAAATGCCGAAAATTTTGATTGGGATGTACTGCGGGAGAAGCTGCTGATGAAAGAGAAACATAGTAAAAATGACGCTTGGTAGGTGAACTAGACAATTTCTTTTACTGTCACACAACCCCACTTAACCCAAAGAATATTGCACCACCATAAAACCGTTGAAATAAATACTTGATCTAACCCAGAAAGGGGCAGCACACGATGAAATTAGGATTGGCTTGGACTGCATATTTGATTCTGAGTTTTGCAATATTTTTAGGGCTTTCAAATACCCTCCACGCGGCGATCGCCTATATTTTCCTCCTCGCTCCTTTCTATGGTGTCATTGGAATTATCGGTGGCGCAATCAGCCTAAAAAATCGGCATAAAATACCAATCTTCAACCGCGTTATTTGGATTATTATTTTCATCTTACAATCACTCATTTCCCTCACAGCAGCCGGTAATTGCTATAACTTCAAACAAGGAAGTCCTTGCTACTCCAACCTACAAATATTGATTGGGAATGCCCCCCGCTTTGGCGCTTCAGACATTCCCCATTGGATAATTGTGGAACATGCATTCTTTGGTTTTCTCGCAGCCTATGCCGTGGCTTTGGTAATGGGAGTGTGGAGTACAAAGTTTAAAATTCGCGATCACAATCCACCGACAAAGCCATAAAAAATCAAAATTCAAGCCCATTTATAAACACATAATGAATTAAAATCACAGCATTTGATAAACGAACTGAGGCAGTCGCCATCATTTTTTCTCCAATAAAAAAGCGCCATAAATTATTTGTTACGATATGGGACTCACCTCAATCCTTGGAGAATATTGGGCATGACATGGCAGGCCAAACTAGAAGCACTACAAGATTTTTTTAAGGGATTAGATCAAGCTCTCATCGCCTATTCGGGCGGGATCGATAGCACCCTTGTCGCTAAAGTTGCCCATGATGTCCTTGGTGAAAAAGCCATTGCCATCACTGCGGTTTCGCCATCTCTTCTCCCTGAAGAACTAGAAGATGCCCAACTCCAAGCCCAAGAAATTGGCATCTCCCATGAGCTGGTGGAGACCCATGAGATGGACAATCCCAACTACACCAGCAATCCCGTTAACCGTTGTTATTTTTGCAAGAGCGAACTCCACGATACTCTCAAACCCATTGCCCTTGAGCGGGGCTATCCCTATGTCATTGATGGGGTGAATGCTGATGATCTACAGGATTACCGTCCGGGGATCCAAGCCGCAAAGGAAAGGGGTGGGCGATCGCCCCTAGCAGAGGTGGGCATTAGCAAAATGGAAGTGCGCGAAATCTCCAAACAACTCGGCTTATCTTGGTGGGACAAACCAGCTCAACCTTGTCTCAGTTCCCGGTTTCCCTATGGCGAAATGATTACCACCGAGAAATTGCAACGGGTGGGACGCTGCGAAGTTTATCTGCGGAAACTCGGTTGGCGCAATCTACGGGTACGCTCCCAAGAAGATACCGCCCGCATCGAACTTCCTCCCACACAAATCAAAGACTTTATGGCACAGATCGATTTAGACGAACTTGTGCAAACATTTCAGGAGTACGGTTTCGTCTATGTGACCTTAGACCTAGAAGGCTATCGCAGCGGTAAATTGAATCAGATTCTGGACAAGAAAACCTTAGCCGTTCACTCTGCCTAAAATTTAGTTAAAAAACGAAAATCTCCCACATTGTTGTAGGAGATTGTCAATATCTTAGGGGCGTTTCACTAAACGCCCTTTTTTGTCTATATCTAAACCGCTTGCGCCTGTTGAGGCTGCTTTTGCGGCTGGAATTGGAAGAGAGAATAAACAACATTACGGCGAATATCGATCATCATCTCAAGGAACATTTCATAGCCCTCTTGCTTGTATTCGATCAGGGGATCTTTTTGACCATAACCCCGTAAACCAACCGACTCGCGCAATGCATCGATCGCCTGCAGGTGTTCCCGCCAGAGGGTATCAATTTGCTGGAGGATAAAGAAGCGTTCCGCTTGGCGCATCAAACCGGGCTGGTTAGAATCCACCTGACTTTCTTTGAGATCATAGGCCTTACGGATTTCCTCATGGAGAAATGTCTTAATTTCGGGCACAGTCATATCTTCGATGTCGCTGGGCTGGAGGTCTTCGAGGAGATAAACAAATTCCTTCGACTTATCCAGAAGCTTGTCGAGCTTCCACTCTTCAGGCGGTAAATCGGGATTCACATAGGCATCCACAATTTCACTCATGGTCTTCTCTGCGTACTGAATCACCTGCTCCTTGAGGTCTTGTCCTTCCAGAACGCGGCGACGCTCAGCATAAATCGCACGACGCTGATTGTTCATTACTTCGTCATATTCAAAGACCTGTTTCCGGGCATCGTAATAGAAAGTTTCCACCTTCTTCTGTGCCCCTTCGAGGGAACCGGTAAGCATCTTCGATTCGATGGGCATGTCTTCTTCCACACGGAAGGCATTCATCAAGCCTGCGACGCGATCGCCGCCAAAGATACGGAGGAGATTATCTTCGAGGCTGAGGAAGAAACGGGTCGAACCGGGGTCCCCTTGACGGCCGGCACGACCACGGAGCTGATTATCAATGCGGCGGGATTCGTGGCGCTCAGTACCCATTACGTGCAAACCACCATTTTGGATCACTTCATCATGTTCTGCGCTAGTAAAATCTTCGTAGGTTTTTTCGATGAGCTGATAAACTTCCCGCAGCTTTTGAATCACGGGATCATCTGTTGGTGCATTCTCCGAGGCGATCGCCAACTTTTCTTCCGCCTCCAGCTCCGTCAAACTCTGTTCACCATACTTATCCACGGCAAATTTGACGGCATCTTTCAGCATCTGTTCTGTCTCAGCAGAAAGAGGAGTCGGATAAATATCAAGGGTTGTTTTCCAAGTTTTTTTCTTTTTCTTTGGCGCATTGACATCAAAACCTTGACCACCGCTGTTGCCGTTACCATTGCCGCCACCAGCAACAAGCTGATCATCTTCAGGGCGAACGATCATAGGCATGAAGTACTCACGCATCTTCAGACGCGCCATATATTCCGCATTACCACCGAGAATAATATCCGTACCACGACCAGCCATATTCGTGGCGATCGTTACCGCTCCCTTACGACCCGCTTGAGCGACAATTTCTGATTCCTTTTCCACATTCTCAGGGCGAGCATTAAGCAAATTGTGGGGAACCCCCAATTCTTGCAAGTAATTAGAAACGACCTCAGACTTTTCGACACTGGTCGTACCAACCAATACAGGACGACCCTTTCTATGCTCTTGGGCAGCCTCTTCCGCAACAGCCTTCCATTTAGCCCGCTCGTTTTTATAAACCACATCAGGCCAATCCTGACGTTTAATCGGACGATTTGTCGGAATGACCGTGACTTCAAGATTATAAACTTTCTCAAATTCAGTCTCTTCAGTTTTTGCCGTACCCGTCATGCCCGATAGCTTGGGATAGAGCAAAAAGAAATTCTGGTAAGTAATATTCGCGAGGGTTTGGGTTTCCTTCTGGATGGGTACACCCTCTTGGGCTTCAATGGCTTGGTGAAGACCATCACTCCAGCGACGACCGGGCATCACACGCCCAGTAAACTCATCCACAATCATGACTTCTTCGCCACGCACCATGTAGTTCACATCGCGCTTAAAAAGTTCTTTTGCTTTAACAGCGTTGAAAATATAGTGCGCCCAAGGGTTATCCGAGTCGTAGAGATCATTAACACCCAAGAGTTGTTCAGCCTTAGCAAAACCTTCGTCAGTCATTAAGACATTGCGGGCTTTTTCATCAACTTCATAATCGCCTTCGCCATCCTCTTCTTCCTGAGGAATCAACTGGCGGGCAACTTCCGCCGCCTGCATATACTTTTCAGTGGGGCGCTCCACTTGCCCAGAAATAATGAGGGGGGTTCTCGCTTCATCGACGAGAATGGAGTCCACTTCGTCAATTACGCAATAGTTAAAGGGACGCTGTACCACTTCCGACATGGCTGTTGCCATATTGTCACGGAGATAGTCAAAACCGAGTTCGGAGTTGGTGGTGTAGGTAATGTCGCAATTGTAGTTTTCAATTTTTTCCGCTGGCCCCATAGAATTCTGGATGAGACCAACACTTAAGCCGAGGAAGCGGTGGACTTGACCCATCCATTCTGCGTCACGGCGGGCGAGGTAATCGTTCACGGTGACAACATGGACACCTTTGCCAGTGAGACCATTGAGATATGACGGTAAAGTCGCCACAAGGGTCTTACCTTCACCGGTTCTCATCTCGGCAATTTGACCTTTGTGGAGGATGATGCCACCGAGCAATTGCACGTCAAAGTGGCGCATCCCTAAAACGCGTCCGCCTGCTTCGCGCACCACGGCAAAGGCTTCGGGTAAAATTTCGTCTAGTATTTCTTCGCTTTCTTCGTAGCTCTCGGCTTTGTCTAATTTCTCGCGAAATTCGAGGGTTTTACGGGCGAGATCTTCATCGGTGAGCTTCGCAAAATCTTCTGCTAGAAGGTTTATTTCTGCAACGATAGGTTGAAACTTTTTGAGTTTACGAGCGTTAGGATCGCCAAATAACTTCTTGAACATAGGATTTTTTTATAAACCGACAAAGATAAAAAAGATTAAGACTAATAAGTCTCGGTATGGGGTCGCTTCAGACAGAAAAGCTTAGTGGGGAACTAAACTTGTGATGTTTTACATCACTTACGATCCAGATTGTCATTATGTTATCACTCTCGTTTACTGAGGGTGAGGACGGTAAACGCGATATTCGATGCGGTTATCTCTTCTGTGAATTGTTTTTTGCTATTTGATGGCTGTTTTTTGATGGTGGGTGACTTGATTCTGAAATTTCGTGTTCACTGAAAAAGAAGAGCCACCAAAGTATTCTGGTGACTCTTTAGTTTTGGTTATTATCTGTTGTTTAACCGTTAGGCTTTTGTAAATTCTAGGCCGTTTGCTTCGCCATAGCGTTCCATAAAACGCATAAATCTTTCCCATTCTGCGGGCGATCGCATGATCAGGCGTGCTTCGATGACACGGGCTTTACCGTCGTAAAATTTACCTTTAACTTCGCGGGTCACAATCTCACCTTCGTCGTCGATGAGGTACATGCCTGTAATTTCCTCGGTACTGTCTTGGGCAAGAGCAGCAGGGTCTTCAAAGGTGAAAATTGCGGTGCCTGTGCTGCCGTCGGGTGCGCGGGTGACGCGAATATCTGGAACTTCAGGCTCGTCTATGCCTTGGGAAAATTGGATAACTGCCATAATTTCGCCTGTGCTTAATATATTTTTATCAAATTAACATCTCACAGTAGCCGGTGTCTTCTGACTAGCTATAGATGGAGAGTTTTAATCTTCTTCTGGCAGGTTTTCTGGTTCTGGTTCCCAGGGTTGCTTGGAGCTCACAACGGACTGAATGTCATTAAAAAGTAGATGACAATGGTTGTTTGTTTGGAGGGGCAGTTCTTCGTTTTTTGCCACGAAATCAACTTGTATTTTTCCTTCGTTTGGTTTGGTGCGGTCGTAGAGAATTTCTACTTCAACGAGTTTAGGAAAGGCGACATTACCAGGTTTTTCCTTGGCCATGATGTAGCCGCCTGTTTCGTAGGTAAGGTTGAGATCGCATTCGTTAAGAATCTCCTTAAGGGAAGCGATCATCTCTTTTTCGGGCAAGCCGACGTGGTAAGAACAGGTATAACGCGCCATAAAAATGCTGTTGTTTATCTCAATGCTGTTGCATGTCTATTTATATTACCCAAGTAAGGAGCAATCTTTATGATTTCCCTCGATCAGGTGGTTGGACAACCGCAGGCAATTACGTTATTAAGGCAGGCGATCGCCACTGATAAAATTGCACCAGCTTATCTGTTTGCGGGAGCAGCGGGAGTGGGTCGAAGTCTTGCAGCGCGGGGCTTTAGCACTGAGCTCATGACCCAAGGTGTGCCGCTAGAAGATCAACGTTTAATTCGTTACAAACTTCATAAAAATAATCATCCTGATCTCCTCTGGGTGGAGCCAACCTACCAGCATCAAGGCAAACTTTACACGCCATCCCAAGCGGCTGAGGCGGGACTAAAACGTAAAGCTCCTCCCCAAATTCGCATTGAACAGATTCGTCAAATTTCAGAATTTTTAGCGCGTCCAGCACTGGAAGCTCCCCGCTGTATGGTGGTCATCGAAGAGGCTCAGACCATGGCGGAATCTCCGGCGAATGCTTTACTGAAAACGCTAGAGGAACCGGGCAAGGCGACGCTTGTTTTGCTGGCTCCCAGTGCTGATAGTCTTTTGCCGACTTTGGTGTCTCGCTGCCAGAAAATTCCGTTTTATCGGCTGTCCCAAGCAAATGTGGCGCAAATTCTCACGGAAAAGGGATTTCAGCATATTCTCGACGATGACACAATTTTGGCGATCGCCCAAGGGAGTCCGGGGGAGGCGATCGCCATTTATGAACTCCTCAGCAATGTACCCCAAGAACTTTTAGCCAAACTCAAACAAATTCCCCGTCAACCTCTCCAAGCCCTGATCCTCGCCAAAGAATTAAGTGCTGCCCTAGATACCGAGGTGCAAATGCGGCTGATTGATTATTTGCAATATCACTATTGGCAAATGACAGGTAAACGAGATGCTATTGAACGATTAGAGCAGACCCGCAAATATTTACGAGGCTATGTTCAACCGAGATTGGTTTGGGAAACATTTTTTCTGGAAAATTGTGGTGTTTTTTAACGTGTTTTGCGTGGATATTTTTAGTTATTGACTTGTCATTCTAAAGAATAATCACTGTAACCTAAAACTCGATTTGAAAAAACTGAATTATCCGTCAGACTCAACAAAGCTAGACTCCAATAACTTAGTTGTATCTGTTTCAAAAGGATAATTTTCTGGGAAGTTTGCACTATATTCCAAGCGCATATTTTCGAGGGCATCTTGATAGCAATCTAAATAAATATCGCGTAGAAAAACTTTTAAACTCGGAGAGTCTCGCAATACTTTAATTATTTCTTTCTGTGTGCGTCGAATAGTGGAATCCCAGCCTCGATAGCATTCGGGCAGATCAAGATATTGACGCTTCAGAGCATGTTCAAAAAGAGTTGTTAAACGGCTTTCTAGCTCACGTTTTTCGCGTTTTCCCAAAGATTCTATTTCTTCGATTAGATTGTTGTGGTCGAGGTTTTGATAATCACCAGCACGTAACTGTTGAGCGGTTTTTTCCAACCAAGCAGAAAAATCTTGTTCGTATAAACTTTGAGTTGGATTTGGCTGCATAAAAGAAAAACCCTTTTAAATCCACTGTTAATTATCTTAGCGGATCTAAAAGGAAGTTTTTAATTGTTGATAGTTTTAGTAACTAGTTTGCGCAAGCGACGCAACCTTCAGAGCCTTCTTTGAAGTCATCTTTTTGGACGGTGCGAATGTAATAAATAGCCTTACAGCCTTCTTTCCAAGACATCATTAAAGTATCGAAAATATCCTTGGCTTTGAGCGATCGCTCTGGTTCATCGGGGAAATAAACGCCTTGGTTGAGATTAAAAATTAGTTCCATGGAAATGCCAGTATCAATCCACTTTTGCATGGTGGCAACGGCTTTCACGACAGTTTGTTGGTCAAGACTTTTATTTTCTTGGTAAAACCAAAAGGAATCGGCAATGTAGGGTGGTGCAATGGGTACTGTTCCCTTCGCCCATTTGTCATAGAAGAACTTGCTGTAGGCGGGCAAAATACTGGCGGTACAACCCTGAACCAACGAGGAAGAAGTATTCGGGGCGATCGCCGTAATGTGAGAATTACGGATGCCATATTCTTTTACATCGATGCTGAGGGTTTCCCAACGCTCAGTTTTGTAAGCATTGTCGCGATACCACTGGATCGGTTTTGCACCAATGAGATTTCCTTTGCTCCATTCACTCCCTTCAAAAGCGGCATAAGCTCCCCGCTCTTTTGCAAGATCGACAGAGGTGCGGGTGCAATAGTAACCAATATCTTCAAAAAGGTGATCAATTTCTTCGACGTTGCTATAGCGCAGTTTGCGTTTGGCAAGCCAGTCAGCGAGACCCATTGCACCAACGCCGATTGTCCGATAGCGCTTATTGTGAACGCCACTATCTTCAAAAGGTGTATTGGTAATTTCAATAGTGTTATCGAGAAGCCGCACTGCAATTTCACAGGCTTCGGCAAGCTCATCATCCGCAATATTTGCAAGATTTAACGAGTCAAGATTGCAGGTGTGGGCAAATTTGCCGGGCACAACATTGGAAAAAGATTCAACACAAAGATTGACACCGGGAATGTAGCCTTCATGTTTGTTGGGATTGGCGCGATTAATGGTGTCTTTAAAGGCAATGTAGGGCATGCCTGTTTCGATCTGCGATCGCATGATTTCTTTAAACAGATGACGGGCATCGATGCGTTTGTAGAGCTTGATTTCCTTGTCGAGGCTGGCTTCGATTTTTCGGTAGGCTTGGTCAAATTCTTGACCCCATAATGCGGCTAGCTCAAGGCCAAGTTTTTCTTTAACTTCGTAGGGATCGATTAATGTCCAAGACTCTTTATTTTCCACCCGACGCATAAATTCATCGGTTGCGACAATCTGGGGAAAAACATCGTAGGCTTTACGGCGCTGGTCACCATTTTCGGTTTGCATCTCTAAAAATTCGGGCACGTCTAAATGCCACACATCTAGGGAAATAGTGATTGCCCCTGCTCTTCTGCCTCCCTGATTGACGGCGATCGCCGTATCGTTGAGGAGCTTAATCCAAGGAATCACACCGCCAGAGGCATTATCTTTACCCATGACTTTACTGCCCGTTGCGCGAATGCGACTGACATTACAGCCGACACCACCGCCATTTTTAGAAATTCTTGCTGCGTTGGTGATTTCACGGAAAATACTTTCAAGGTTGTCTTCCATCGCAATGATGAAACAGCTCGACAGAGATCCATTGGGCACACGCAAATTTGCCAAGATCGGAGTGGCTAAAGAAACCTTCCGGCTGGCGATCGCCTCATAAAATTTCCGCGCCCACTTCAAACGATTTTCTGGCTTCTCAGGCAATGCAAGCAGCAATGCACAGGTTAAAAAAGCTTCTTGGGGCAACTCATGATCGAGCAGATAGCGTTTGGTGAGGAGAACCGCGCCCGCATAGTCATAGTCCATATCCCAATCGGAATTGAGCCAGCTATTGGCTTCATCTAGCTCAGCAGTGGAATATTGCAACAGACGATCATCGTAGGCACCTGCAGCCACTTTTTCCGCGACAAGGGTAGCGAAGTTGCCATACTGATAACCGCGCTCAACTAGGGTATCTTTCCACAGACTCCATATATGTAGACGACCCGCAACATAGCGCCAATCCGGTTCCTCCGGACTACACATTTCAAGGGCACATTGAATTAAATTTTCTTGGATTTCCCTAGTGGTTACGCCATCTTTGAGGCGCGTTTTTAAACCCGCTTCTAGCTCAATCGTATTGGCATCAAGATCCTGACAAGCCCATTCCACCACATCGCGAATGCGAGACACATCAAGGGGCGATCGCTTCCCATTGCGTTTGATAACGTAGGTCGTTGCCTCTTTGGCGGGTGTGGAGGGTTGAGGCGAATGAGTGGCGCTATCGCTAGTGTAGGTCGGCGTTGTCTTCAACATGAAATTGTTCGTAGTGGTTGCCAGTAATTAGTTTAGCGGAAAAAACCATATTGGTAGTGCTAAATGAATAGATCTTTTGCAACTCACTCCATATAGGGTATTAATAGCTCTGTACTGAAATGCTTGTCAAAACTTTAGGCCATAAGGTTTAACGGTTTCTATGTCACCAGTATTTTGTGTGGGTAATGGCACGAAAATTCTTCTATGTAGATGTCTATTTTGATGTAACGACAATTGCAAGTTTCAATAATTGCAAGTTTTAATCCCGCCATTTAGCTACGCAGACAAGCCCTATTTTGGATGGTGTAAGTCTGGGGCGGAAGTCTGAATACAGCAATTTAAATACAGCAATCTAAATACAATAATCCAAATATGGCGATCGCCCTTAGTCATTTAGCAAGAATCACATTCATAAATTAGAATCAAGCCCTTTTTAAAGAATTTATAATTACAAAAAAAACAATTGCCATAATTCAACATACTGAGCCTTTTCAAGTCATTCGTGGGATCAAACATTATTAACATCACAGAAGCAATGAATAGAAAAGAGTATCCAATTAGACTTATCTCTTAAGGTGAATCTCTATTTTCACAATAAACCCTCGAATGATAGAGCCAATTTATATCACTATCTCGTTATGTTAGTTATGTCGGTTATCGAAATAATCTTTAAACCGATATTAAATCTAGGAGAATATAAGTTTATGAGTACTGAAGATCGTTTAGAAGCAACAGCTAAAAACATCGAAGGTAAAGCCCAAGAAGCAGCTGGTGAGATTACTGGCGACAAGCAAGACCAAGCAGAAGGTCAAGCAAAGCAAGCAGAAGCTTCCGCACAACATGCTGTTGAAAATGCTAAGGATAAAGTCAAAAGTGCCATTGACTAGATCTAGTCATAAGGTTTTTATTTGAAGAGGGTTTGGCGATACTGCCCTCTCAAACTTGCGGCTAAAGGGTGAAGAAAATAAAGATTTTTTTCACCTTTTGTCTTGTGAAAATACACTAAAAGTGAGTTTTTGTCTCGATTTTTGCACCCCGTGCGATCTTATAAAAATCAAATCTTGTAAGTTTATATAGAGTTTTGATTTTCAGTTTGTAGATATTATTTTGTGACTATTTTAGCTTAAACAGCGCGCAGAGAGAGTCCAAGCTAGTGGAAGACTTGCGTTGTTTTTACGGGTACATTCTTGCTTTTTAATTTAAATATTTTTACGAAGTCGAATTTTTAAAATCTTGAAATTCGATAGTTATTTCACATTTTTTTTGACGTTTCACACCACATATTTATTATGATTCAGCTTTCGGGTCAACATACACCCTTTTGGATGAGTTCTACGAGTGAGGGGCAGTTTCGGCCTCTAACTCACAATGTTTTTGTCGATGTTGCGATTGTCGGTGGTGGTATTGCTGGTTTAACTGCAGCTTTTCTACTGAAACGCGCAGGCAAAAAAGTTGCTGTTATTGAGGCTGAGGCGATCGCCTCCAAGGCTAGTGGCCGTACAACTGCAAAAATTACATCTTTACACCAACTAGTTTATGCAGAGCTGATTGAAAAATATGGCGAAGCAAAAGCTCGTATCTACGCCGAGTCTAACCAGGCCGCTTTAGAGCAAATTGTCAGCCTGATTAAAGAAGAAAAAATTGATTGTGATTTTAGTCGCCAGGATGCCTATACCTTTGCCGAGTCCGCTGATAATCTCGACAAAATAAAAGCAGAGGCAGAGGCAGCAATAGCCCTCGGTTTACCTGCATCCTTTGTGGACAAAACACCTTTACCATTTGGCGTTGCAGGAGCGGTTAAATTTACAGACCAAGCGCAATTTCACATCCGCAAATACTTGGTGGCTTTAGCCGAAAAAATTGATGGCAACGGTAGTTATGTGTTTGAACTCAGCCGCGTTACCTCTGTCGAGTCGGATGAACCTTGTGTTGTCAAAGCGGAAAATGGCACGGTCAAGGCGCAAGATGTCATTGTGACAACGAATCTGCCGATTACGGATGAGGGGTTATTCTTCGCGAAAACCTCTCCTAAACGTTCTTATATTGTTGCGGCAAAAATTGATCAAGACAAAGCGCCTGACGGGATGTTCATTGGTTGTGGTGATTCATATCGTTCGATTCGTACAGCTCCGGATGGGGATGATTTATTGTTGCTCATCGGTGGGGAAGGTCACCAAGTGGGCGATGTAACGGAAACGGAGGAACGTTACTTAGCGCTGGAAGAATACGGGCATGAGCAATTTGGGATTGAGACCTATGACTATCGCTGGTCTGGTCAGGATTTGAAATCCCGCGATGGGTTACCGTACATCGGCAATCTCACGGATGAGGATGAACATATTTTTATTGCCACTGGTTTTAGTTTGTGGGGTGTTACCAATGGCACTCTCGCTGGTATGTTGCTCTGCGATCGCCTCGTGGGGAAAGAAAATCCTTGGGCAGAGTTGTACGACGCAACCCGTCCAGTCTCTTTCCTTGATGAAGAGAAGAAGAGAAAAGAACTCTTTGGTGACGATGACAGTGCTGATGATGCGGATGGTGACTCTAACGATAAGTCTATAAAAATCAATTCTAGTCATCTAAAGGAAGTCGGCAATGGTGAAGGAAAAGTCCTCTCCATCGACGACGAAAAAGTGGCAATCTATCGCGATGAAAACGGCAAAGCGATGGCCATGTCAGCTGTTTGTCCGCACCTCGGTTGTACTGTTAACTGGAACAGTGCCGAAAAAAGTTGGGATTGTCCCTGCCACGGTGGGCGCTACGACAGTAAAGGCGCTGTAATTAACGCTCCAGCAGTAAAGGATCTCAAGGTTCTCGACTGCGCTAGCAGCTAAATGCTTTTCGTCAACATTAAGTCCATCAACTACATAGCTAACGTCAGTTATGGATAAGAATGTAGCCAAAATTCTCTAGAGAAACAGAGACGCGGAGAGGGAAAGACACGGGGAAGCAACGAAAATTTGCATTTTTTGAAAGCTAGTAGGATTGTTTGCATAGAAACATCTCCCGATCTCTCGCTCTCCCATTCACCGCGTCGTACTTCCGAGCATGCTTAAGCAAAACTCACGTTAGCTAAATGGTGTGAGGGAATACCCATGGTCAACTGGGAATGGATTACGGCAACATCTGGAACGGCAGTGTACATGGTGATCTTGACGGCGATCGCCGCTTATATTTCACTCCTTTTGTGTACCCGCCTCTCCGGTTTGAGAAGCTTTGCGAAAATGTCTAGCTTCGATTTCGCCATTACCATTGCCATTGGGTCACTCCTCGCCGCGACTATCTTGTCAAAAGATCCACCATTTATTCAAAGCATCGTTGCCTTAATGACATTATTTTTGATGCAGTACCTAGTGTCTTGGATTAGGCATCGATCTCCCGCATTTGTTCACTTAGTGGACAATCAACCTTTACTGTTGATGGTCGGTACAGAAGTCATTGAAAAACATTTATCAAAGGCACGTATCAGTCATGCAGACCTCAAGTCAAAGCTCCGCCAAGGGGGCATCGTTAATAAAGATCAAATTTTAGCAGTCGTCTTAGAAACAACCGGCGATATTTCGATTTTCAAAAAAGGCGATTATGTTTTGGACTTAGAGCTTTTTTCTAATGTAAAGGGTCGCCATTATCTCGTGAATAAGTAAATATTTAATTTAATTTGATTTGATTTGATTTCACTATCAAACGTCAGTTATGGATAAGCATGTAGCCAAAATTCTCTAGAGAAAAAGAGA